>DASXVO010000037.1 GCA_036504215.1 Vicinamibacterales bacterium
CACGGGCCGAGCCGCAGCGACGACACGATACCATACACGGTTCAGATCCCGGTACCGCTCAGCGTGCAGGCTTGACAGATCGAGGAGGGCTGCGATAATCGCTGGCACGGGCGCACTTGCAGCGCCACTGATGTTGGCAGCACACGTTCCACTCGCAGTGAGTGCCATGGCCTCGGCGCACGCGAACGGATGCCGCGCCGTGAGGGTTCCCTTGGCGCGTTCACAGCGATGACATGCAGTTCTCGACGATCGGATCTCGATGCTGGCTGAAGCACATCCCGCGGTTCGTCAGTTCTTGAGGTTCTGCGCCCTGCCCTACTGCTACTTTGGCCAGATTGACTGGCGGGAGTGTCGGAAGAGCCGATTCGAGGTTGCTCTCGACCTCCTCCACATCTTCTTCCGCCTTCGCTACTATCCCGACAACTACTGCCCATGTCGACTGTTCGAGAAGCCGAGGGCGGACTGGGTCTACTACTACGGCTCGAGCTACCACCCGTGGGCGCGCCATCAACTGCGCAGGGTGGTGCAGCCGTTCGACTGGCTCGAGTTCTTTGCGGACAAAGCCACACTGGATGCCCACTTCAGGCAGCACGCGATCCCGATGCCTCGGACCTACGCCGTGCTCGACCCGACGGGAGACTATCGCCAACTCGCACGAACTGCGCTGGCGGAGAGCGGCGCCGACCGCCTTATCATGAAACCGGTCTCTGGCGCCGCGGGACGTGGGATCTGTCTGCTGATCGCCCACCCCGAAGAGCCCCAGGTTCAGTCGCGGTCGGCGACGATGCCGCTGCCGGCGTATTCCTTGGGTGAGAGGTACCTCTTGCAGGAAGTGCTCACTCAGCATGAGAGCATTGCCCGTCTGTATCCCCACTCGATCAACACGGTCCGGACGCTCACTCTGCTGACCCGATCCGGTGAACCGATGATCATAAGCGCGGTGATGCGTTTCGGCGTCGGTGGCGCGTTCGTTGACAACTGGAGCGCCGGTGGCGTGGCCGTCGGAGTCGACCCTTCGGAGGGCACGCTGATGCGATGGGCGTACGACAAGCACGGCCGCCGGTTCGCCGCTCATCCCACAACGGGCGTGACGTTCGAAGGCACCCGCGTGCCGTTCTGGGGCGAGGTGATCGACCTTTCCGAACGGGTGCAGGTGACACTGCCGGATTACCGATTGGTGGGGTTGGATGTCGCGATCACTCCGGCAGGTCCGAAGGTGATCGAGGTCAACGGAAACCCCGACCTCGTGTTTCAAGAACAGACGGCGGGCCCGCTGCTGCGCAACCGTCGGGTGCTCGAGGAGTTCGATCGCTACGGGCTTCTCACGAACCGGTATCAGAGAGCCCTGCTCACGCCTGGCGAAAGCTAGAAAGCTCGGCCGAACTGCCATGCCTTGGAACTGGGGGATCCAAGCGAAGAGTGCCTTCGCCGCTGGTCTCTACCACACCCGCGCGCTACGCCTGGCCGACGCCGTGCGGCCGCAAGGTCCCATTGTCCTGGCGTACCATCGCGTGTTGCCAGAGGGACACGAACAGGCCGCGTTCATTCAACCCGGCATGTACGTGACGAGCGCCACGCTCGAGCGCCACATGGGTTACCTCCGCGAGTGGTACAACGTGGTCCCGCTCGACGAGATCTTCACGCAGCGAACGCCGGCTCGCACGTGCGCCGTGACGTTCGATGACGGGTGGGCGGACAACTACGCCTGGGCGTTTCCTGTGCTGGCGACGTACGGGATTCCGGCGACGATCTTCCTGGCCACGAACCTGATTGGCACCACGCAATGGCCATGGCCGGATCGCCTCTGCCTCCACGTGCACACTCTGCCCGTCAGCGACGTCTTGAGCGTAGTCAACGAGGCCTTCCGGAAGATCGGGAGACCCCCAATGCGGCTGGGCGCCGTGTCAACTGACAGGTACGCCGCCGCGGACGCCATGGTAGCCGCTCTAAAACCTCTGCCACCTCCACTCGTAGACGCCGTCCTGGCAAAGCTGACTGGCATGTCGACGGGGGCCGACGCTGGCCTGCGCGGGCAACGGCCGTGGTTGACGTGGGACGAGGTGTCCGAGATGTCCCAGGCGGGGATCGCGTTCGGGTCACATACCCACAACCACCGGATTCTCACTCAGGCGCCCGTCGGCGAAGCGCGCCGCGAGATTGAGGATTCGAGGGACATGCTGGCCGCGAAGATCGGCAAGCGCGTCACGACCTTCTGCTATCCGAATGGCAATTACAATTCGGAACTGATGCACTTGGTCGCCGACTCAGGCTTCCAGATCGCGGTGACAACAGAGCGCGGACGCGTCGACTTGGCCGGAAGCCCGATGGCCGTCAACAGACTGATGATCCACGACGACATGACGAGCACAGTCCCAATGTTCGCGTGTGTCATCACTCGGACGGTACCCTTCTTCTGAGTCCATGTGGCTCCCCCTGATTCCTGGGTACGTGCGGGACATTCCCGCTCGATTGGGATCTGGCGTCAAGGCAGAACGGGTGTGAGAACAGCCGATGGGTATGATGCACGAAGGCGATATTCTAAGCGGCCCTGGGAAACACAAGCCCCTGACCATACTGGCCGCCGGAGACATTTGTCCGGGCGACAAGGCGGTCATGGGATTGGGTGTCCGGTCGAAGACCCAGAGGCACGGCTCGGATTTCCCATTCGAGCACGTCAAGTCGCATCTCGCGCACGGGGATATCGTGCTCGCGAACCTGGAGGGGTACTTATCGTCCGAAGCGTCGTCGGGCGGCCAGAGGGCGCGGACCTTCTGCGGTCGTGAGGATTTTGCGGAAGCGATGGTGCGGGCGGGATTCAACGTCGTATCGGTGGCCAACAATCACGTCCTCGAGCATGGAGAAGCGGCGTTTGTCGAGTCGGTCCGGATCCTCAAGAGGGCCGGCCTCAGGGTGTGCGGACTGAGGAGCAGGCTCGACAAGTACTACTCGGAGCCCGTATTCTTCGACGCCCAAGGGATTCGGACCGCTCTGGTGGGCTACAACTGGATCAGCGTTGACAGACTGGGGAACGCGGACGAGCACATTGCGCAGTCGCTCGATTCCGCCGTCAACTACTCCTGGCACCGCGAGCACCCGGTAACAGCGATCGAGCGAGCGAACGCCAACGTCATACGGGACCTTCGGACGCTGAAGAAGGAGGCGGACGTCGTGGCCCTCGTCGCCCATTGGGGCTACGAGTTCGTGACGGTTCCGCCGTACGGGGTCACCCGTGAGGCACGGACCTTCGTGGATGCCGGAGCGGATTTGATCATCGGGATCCACCCACATGTCATCCAGGGTGCCGAGTCGTACAAGAATGGTCTGATCCTGTACAGCTTGGGCAACTTCGTCTTCGACATGCGGCGGCGATTGACTCGCTACTCGATGATCGCTGAGATCCACGTAGACGAGGCCAAGAAGACGGACGTGAAGTTCACCCCGTTCTTCATCAATCGGTCGTTCCAGCCCTCACCCGCGTCGGAGAAAGACGCCGCGAAGGTCCGGGCGATTATCGCCAACTCGGAGTTGAGGCTCGCGTCGCCAGTCAAAGAGCAAGTCCTTTGCGACGACGTTCTGTACCGGCTCCACGAAGACCGATACAACCGTGGGAAGGCTCTGGCAATTCTCGATCACCTGGCGGGCGCCGCGAGAAGACCAGCCGTGGTCCTGACGATACTGAGAAAGCTGTGGGCAGCGGCGGGCGTCTTGGTGAACCGCTTGCGAGGCCGCCGGGTGCGGTGGTGAAGAAGACAGCGCCGCTCGCCGTGACAAACGGCTACGGCCGGATGGACTCCGTCGGGGACCCAGTATGACGAGTGCTCATGACTTGCAGGGAAGACGGCGGGCGGCCCGGGTCGCGCTGTGGGGTTTCGGGCTTGCGTTGCTTTCGCTGGCCAGCGTGGCGGTCGGGATGATCCAGGGGTTCCGCATCTCGTTGATTCCTGCGTACCAGCAGACCGCCTATCAGAAGTACGTCGTGAAGGGTAGCTACTACCTGGATCGTCGTGAGAGCATCGACAGCCTGCCTGAGGACTTTGGCCGGCTCTGGCTCCCGATGATCAGAGAGTGGACCAGACACAACACGATAGGCGTCTACGTTGGCAACGGGATCAACGCAACGCCGTTCTTTCCCAATCAACTCGAGAGCCTCGGCTTCCGCGTTGTGCGCTTTGGCGACGACGATACCGGCGCAATTCGTGAATGCCGCCTCATCATCTTTCCGGGCGGTCACTACGACGTCGGCAACATCCCGCAGGAGACGCGACGAACCCTTGGACGGTTTGTCGAGGGTGGCGGAGGGTTTATCGGCATCTGCCTCGGTTTGGTCGCGGCCAAAGAGATTGGACTTGTGGAGGGCGAGTTGGTGGAGTGGCCCGTGACGGGCCTTATCTCCGGCAGAATCGTCGACCACACCGTATTCAAGCACGCGCCGGTCTCGACGGATGTCACTTTCCTCCACATGAACGGGCGTCTGCTTACGGGTGCCATCGCATTGAAACCACTGGTGATGCTCGGAGACGAGGTGCTCGCTGGTGCGCGCGAGTTTGGGAAAGGCAAAGTAGTTCTATTCAGCAGCCATCCGGAGGGGGGGAAGATAGAGTACGGTAACGACTACGTTATCGCGGAAGGTACCTCGCTTCACACGATGGACCTCCTGTTGGATGCCATTTTCTATGTCTCCGGCCAGTAGAACGCGCTCAGCGGCGGCTCTTTCTCGCGCCGGTGCAATCAGAGTACTCCACGTGATCTCCGGAGACATCTGGGCTGGCGCCGAGGCGCAGGTCTACCAGACCCTCCGCGCCCTGACAGCCCTGGAGACCGTTCAACTCTCATGTGTGCTCTTCAACGATGGATTGCTTGCCGAAAACCTGCTCGCGGTAGGTATCCCGCCCGTACTGCTCGACGAGCAACAGGTAGGAGCGGTCGAACTGATTGCCGGACTCCGGAAGGTCGTTGCGCGGTGCCAGCCGAACATCGTCCATGTCCATGCCGTGAAGGAGCACGTGACGAGCGTGCTGGCGTGTAGACACGGAAGGGGCGCCCCCGCGATCGTCCGGACGGTGCACGGGTCCCGCTCCGTGCCGATGGGGCTTGGGTTCGGGAAGCGGCTGCGATCATCCATAGTCGTACAGATCGACAATTTCTCCATTCGCCACCTCAGCGACGGTCTGGTGGCTGTGTCCGCGGACTTGGCGAGCCAACTGGCGCGAATGAACCCCAGGGGTGTGGTTCGGCAGATTCACAATGGGGTGGACGTCGATGGGACGAGTACTTCGCCTCGAGACGCCGGGCGACGCCGAAGGTCCGGCGCCGAAGGGAAGTTCTGGATTGGTACGGCGGCCAGATTGGCTGAGCCGAAGAACCTGCCGATGCTAATCAGGGCAGCGGCTCGTCTCAAGGCCTCCCGTGCACCGTTCGTGATTTCGGTATTCGGCGAGGGGCCGCTCAGGCAGCGTCTGGTCGAGCTGATCGGGGCATGCGACGTCGCAGATGTCGTCCGATTGGAAGGGTTCGAGCCCGACATCGGGTCGATCCTCCGTTCACTCGACGCGTTTGTCCTCTCGTCCTTTCATGAGGGAATGCCGATGGCGTTGCTCGAAGCGATGAGCGCATCCGTGCCCGTAGTGTGCACGGCCGTGGGAGGCATCCCCGAGGTCGTGACGGGCGGCGAGAATGGTCTGCTCGTGCCTTCTGATGACGATCGAGCCCTTGCTCAAGCCTTGATGGAGCTGATGGCCAATCAGGAGATGGCACGACGGCTAGGGACCCGCGCACGGGCCAGCATCTCGAGCGGGTTCTCGGTCGAGGCGCGCACTCGGGAACTGATAGCGCTCTACTCGGACCTGAAGCCGATGGCGGGTGGGAGGGAGTAAGGCGTGCAGAAGCGGTTGTTCATCGCCTGGGAGACACAGCGACGCTCTGGCGAGTTGGCGCGGCAGCTCCGCTGCGAGTTCCATGTCCTGGACGAGCGAGCGTGGCAGAGATACCCCAGATCCATCTGGGCGACGCTCAACCTCCTGAGACAGAGCAACCCGGACGTCCTGATCGTCCAGAATCCGTCCATGGTGCTGGCGGCCGTCGCTTGTGTCGTCAAGGTGCTCACGGGGCTTCCTGTCGTCGTTGATCGCCACACAACGTTTCTTCTGGATCGAAGATACCCGAACACACCGGCCATGCTGGTCTTTCGGTTGCTTCACAAGTTCACGATTCGGCTTGCGGACATCACGATAGTCACGAACGAATTCCTGGCGGGTCTGGTACGCGACGCGGGCGGGCGGCCTGTCGTATTGCCCGACAGGCTGCCGGAATTCCAACATCCGGGGTCAATGACGCTGGATGGGACTCGAAACGTCCTTCTGATCGCTTCGCATGGCATCGACGAGCCCATCGAGGAGGCGGTCAATGCGATGAGGAGTCTCACCCAAGCAGGGGTACGCCTGTACATCACCGGGAAGTCCTCCTCCGTGCGTGCCGCGCTGAGACGCACGGCACCTCCGAACGTCGTTTTCACCGGGTTTCTCAGCGAGGAAGATTTCATCGGGATGCTCCACTCGGTCGACGCGGTCGTGGTGTTGACGACCGCCGAGGCGTGCATGTTGTGCGGTTGCTACGAGGCGGTCGCGGCCGGAGCGCCACTGGTAACGTCCAACAAGAAGGCTCTCCGCGACTATTTCACTGAGGCCATCTTCGTGGACAATACTCCGGAGGGAATCGCCGCCGGTATAGGCGAAGCCCTGGCGAACGGCTCGCACTACCGGGAGCGGATAGGGCTCCTCAGGGACCGCTTGACGCGGGAGTGGAGCGGGCAGTATTCCCACCTCGAGTGCGCGGTGTCGGGATTGCGACGCAGTTAGTCGCCGGACCGCATCAGGCGCCGGCTCCGTTCTTGTCATTGGCGATCGAAAAGTGTAACTGACCGCTGGCGATTCCAAGCGACGGGCGTTTCTACAGGCCAAACCCTGGCGGCATTCGACTTGCAGCCCCTTCTTCAGTCTGACCAGGACCCCGTGCACCGTTCGCCGGGTGTCAGGGTCAGGAACTGGCCGGCGCGACAGCGACCTCTGGCAGCGGTAGGGAGCGGACATGAGAGCAAGAGCAAAGTATCTGGTGTATGCGATCGCATTCCTTTCGCTCTCGGCTGCGGCTTCAGCCGACGTCTTCATTGCGACCGACGGCGACGACACGAGCGGCAACGGGACGCTGGCACAGCCCTATGCCACACTACAGAAGGGCATCGCCGCCCTTAAGTCCCAGGGACCCGGAAATACGCTGTACCTGCGCGGCGGCGTCTACCGCACGCTGCCGCTCGGCGCGTTTATGCGCGATGGTAGCTACCAAGGCCGCGGCGTCCCGTTCTGGACGCTGAACAACGCCAGCTCATGGGACAAGGCCTACACGATACGTTCCTATCCGGGCGAGTGGGCGGTCATCGACGCAGCGGCCTATGCCGGCGAACAGGTGGTGTTCCCGCTCTACGGCGGGTCCGCGAATGGCGCCGTCGGGTATGTTGAGATCTCCTATCTTGAAATTCGTAACGTCTCGGCCACAGTGTACGGTGCGGGGATTTGTACTCGTGGAGGGCCGTACAAGTTCCACCATCTGAACATCCACGACTGCAACACGTTGACGAGTAGTAACAATCCCGGAGGGTTGCTGCTGGAGAACGGGACCGGCGACACGACCATTGAGTACTGCCATTTCAAGTCGAACGCCCATCTGGGCGGGACGGCGAACTCCGCGCAGATCGTGATCATGTCGGACTACAAGCAGACTGCGCCGCCCACTACCTTGCATAGCGCGACAACGGGGTTCTCAACATCCCGCCACAATAACCAGATCCGCTACAATTTCTTTGATGGTGGAGATGGTGCCTTGAAGACGCCAAGTGCGATTCACTTCAAGGCGGTGCAGTACTTGGCGTCCAATACGAAGAGTGGCCAGCCTGTGGACACGAGTGGTTGGTCAGATCAAGGAGACGATGTCCACCACAACATCATCATCAATCACTCGCGTTCCGGCGTCGGGCAGATGAGCACCGACTTCGGCCAGGTCCATCACAACGTCATCGTGATGCCATCCGGCGTGACTGAGGCGGGGATCGAAATTGGCGAACCATTCGTGGGGGCGAGCGGGCTTCGCGGCCCGTGGCGCGCGGTCGTCTACAACAATACGGTCATCGGTGGTGGCCCTGGCATCTACTTTGAGGACAAGTCGAACCAAGATACGGTCTGTCATGCGCAGTGGTGGGCGTACAACAACATTCTCGATGCGCCGACCGACAGCGATGGCCGCCAGGATCTCTCATTCAACCGCGATTACTCGGTCCTCGGGGCGACCTGGGACATCAATACGCTGCTCCGGGTACATGGGAACTACTTCTATCGCCCCGCCAATGCCAGCCTGAGTCGCATTCGCTTGACGGACTACACGTTGGCTCAGATCAATGCTGCCGCGTGGGGCGGGAGAGATTTCAGCAACGCCTACGATGCCCGGGATCTGCTCTACGCTGGAACGAGCGGGACCGACCAGTACAAGGCGCGCGGAGGACATGTCCTGAGCGGTAGCACCACGATTGCGAACGGCGGCATCGGTGGTCCGCACCCCTACCTGCCGGGCGTGACCATCCCGTCCTACGTTGGCGCAACCGACCCGTCGGACAGCGCGTGGCTGGACACTGTGGTGTCCTTGCCCACGTCGCTGCCCACGATGGGGAGGAGTATACCGGCCCCAGCTGCGCCCACAGGAGTGCGGATCAAGTAGGCAGCGCCGCGTTGTCGAGACCTCTCACCACTGAAAGACGATGCGGTCGATACCCGGGGTGTTGGCCGCGTCTTTCCTTCCTTCGAGCGGCATAAGAATCTCGGCCTCGTCGCATGCCCCCCACGCCGAGGCCGCGCAACCCCTGCACCAGAAGATGACACTTCGGTGGCGCTGACTTGCGTCGCCGCTGCGGCTTGGTATAGAAAGGCGTCGGACACGGAGTCAGAAGACATGAACACTTGGATTGCCCGCAACCTGGTGTACTTTCCGGTGCAGCGTGTGAGGGGACAGGATCCACGACCCCACCTGCGGGAGGCGATCCGCGCGCAGTACCTGTGCCCTGACGAACTCGCGGCTCTTCGAGACGAGAAGGTACGCCGGCTCGTGGCGTACGCTTCCGAGGCTGTTCCCTACTATCGCGAGCTGTTCGGTCGCTGCGGTATTCGCGCGGACCGCATTCGAGACTGCCGAGCCCTGACTGGCGTCCCGGTCCTGACGAAGAGCGTCATCCTTGAGAATGAAGGGAGACTCCTGGCGGCACCGTTTCGTAGCCGCGTGTTCCCGAGGAAAACGGGCGGGTCCACGGGGATGACACTGCATTTTACGAAGGACGGGAGCGCCCTCGCTGCCAACGACGCCGTGATGTACCGCTGCTACGCCTGGTACGGGATTGGGATCGGAGACCGCCAAGCGAGGTTCTGGGGCGTACCGGTCACCGCGGCACCGCGGTGGCGAGAGAAAGTGAAGGATGCCATCGGGAATCGAATCCGAATCTCCGCGTTCGACATCTCGGATTCAAGCTGCCGAACGACCTACCGGCGGATGCTGCGGTTCGCACCGGACTACATCTACGGCTACACGACGGCGATCTACGGGTTCTCCCTGACGGCAAAGAGGCTGGGATTCAATCTCGCCGCGCTTCCGCTCAAGGCAGTCATCTGCACGGCCGAGAAGATGTACCCGCACCACCGCACTCTGCTGGAGGATTCGTTCTCATGCCCGGTCGTGGATGAATACGGGTCGAGCGAGAACGGGGTCATCGCTTTCCAGTGTGCCCGTGGAAGAATGCACATGATGAGCGACCACCTGGTGATCGAGTTCCTGGGGCGAGACGGAAAGCCGGTCGGGCCGGGAGAATTGGGGACGATTGTGATCACCGACCTCTCGGGTTATGCAATGCCACTCATCAGATACGAGATCGGTGATATGGGGCGGTACTCGGACGAGTCCTGCGGATGCGGGGTGAGCCTACCCATCATGGAGATCGTCGAAGGCCGCGTCGAGGACTTCATTCGCACGGAATCGGGGACGTTGATTCACGCCGCGTACCTCTGCTACACCCTGAAGGATGACGCGATCCGGGAGTTCAAGATGCGCCAGAAGGCGCTTAACTCCTTCGTGATCCAGATCGTCCGTTCCCCCTCGTTCTCGGAGGGAACGGAAGCGCGTGTGGAGCGAAACGTTCGTTCCGCCCTCGGTCAGGCGGTCGATATCAAGTTCGACTACGTCGATAGGATCGAGCGGGAGGCTTCTGGAAAGCTCAGGTATTTCGTGTCGGAGACGAACGAATTGCCAGGCCCGCGGGGTTTCTCCGACAAGCCCGCATGAGCGTGTCCGGGCGGGCCGCTTGCTCGAGGCCAGCTTGAGCCTCTCTTCAGCCTCGCTCCGGCATCTTCAGCAGGCGCTCGAGCACTGAATTAGACCCTATCGAACCGACCGACCGACCGACCGGAGTGGGAGACGAGTCCCCCGCTCACGGGACAGGTTCCAATTCCGGTCGCAGCACATGGAAGACCCTGTTGGGGGAGCCTTGTGCCTGCACGAAGCGATAGCCCAAGCAGCGCAACTCGCGTTCGACGTTGGAGGCATCTCGTTCGGTGATCAGCGTCGGTTCGTCCTTCGCGAGGAGATGTCGCAGGCCCTTGAGCGCAGACAGTTCATGCCAACGTCCAGCTCGACCAGCGCTATGGTGCGTGGCTGGTCGAGCGAGTTTACGGGAATCGACAGGGCGGAGATTTCGCCGTCTGCGTCTGACGATATACTCCCGGCGCAGTTGTTGTTGAGTCCTGACCTGGGTTTGGGCAGAGTCATCCTGACGATTCTTGTCGCATCCGAGGCGGCTACATTCACGAGCGTGACGTTCTTGTACCGGAATCTAGCTGTGTTCGCGGTGAGCAGTCCGAATGTATCAGGCACCGGTTCGAGCGCGATCACCCTGCCTCTCGGGCCGATGACCTCGGAGAGTCCGAACGTGGGGTGGCAGACGTTGACGCCGATGTTCAGTTCCCAGTCTCCGGGCTTGACCCAGTCCGCGAAGTGGAAGTGCTCGGGTTCTTCGGAGGCCAACGCTCCCCGACCAATCTCTCGCCTTACGTAGAGTCATCTGAGAGCTGCCAGCGGAGCGGAAGCGTGCTGGCCATCCACTTCAGTGCGTATCGCATCGCCTATCCCTCCCAGTGCCACCTCGTTCCGCGATCTCGGTGCCTCAAGGCTACCGTGGGCGCTCTGCCGTGGCCTAGTTCCTTCGCGAGGGTTGCCATGTTACCGCTCGCCTGCCCCGCAACAAGTCGATCCAGGCACCAAGGATCGACAGGTTCACCAGGACGAAAAACGGAAGCACCTTCCAGAGCCCGGTCACCCGTGCGCTCGTCGAGATCACGTATGCGGATGCGGCGTAGCAGAAGATCTGTGCCGCCGCGAACGCCGCGAAGAGACTCGAGCCCGGCGCGAGAATGACACTGCTCACCAGTGCGCCGATGAGCGCGAACGGCACCAGCCACCTACACAACTTGTGGCTCAAAACCTGCCACGCCGCGAGGCCGTGGTGTAGGGGGTTCAGCAGTTGCAGATTACGCTGGAGACTCCTCAGGCCCCGCGTCACCGTCCGCACTTTGCGCTGGTACTCAGCGGCCGGGCTCGAGAGGTCGCGATAGATCCCCACGGCCGTGGCGTCCGACACGCCCCGCAGGCCCCGCTTAATCGTGTTGAGCAGCGTGTTGAAGTCGCTGGGCAGGTCGACCGGCCAGGGGTCACACACCTCCCGCCGGGCGGCGAAGAAGGAGCCGCTCAAGCCTACAACCGACCCGATTCGCGATTCGAGGCTTCGCAGGAACATCTCGTAGCGCACATACGCACCCTCACCGGACGGGAGCCCATCAGCGTCGATCACACGATCCACGCTGCTCGCGCAGCCGACGCCAGGATCGGCGAAGTTCTGGACGATCCGTCGGACGCCCTCCGGTTCCAACTGCGTGGCCGCATCGGAGAACACGAGGATCTCGCCTCTCGCTGAACGTATTGCCTGGAACTGTGCGAATTCCTTCCCCTTGCGTTCGAGTGACACGACCGTCCTCACGCCGCGCGGCTCGTACTCCCGCACGATCTCGTTCGTGCCATCGTCGGAGGCGTCGGAGGCAATGATGAT
The DNA here is from genome assembly GCA_036504215.1 of Vicinamibacterales bacterium. Classification (NCBI taxonomy): domain Bacteria; kingdom Pseudomonadati; phylum Acidobacteriota; class Vicinamibacteria; order Vicinamibacterales; species Vicinamibacterales bacterium. The sequence goes on from DASXVO010000037.1 coordinate 12,185, forward strand.
CTCGAGGAGTTCGGTCGGATAGTCGAGACCCAGCGTGTTCTCGATCTTCGCGCGGATGCGCGATACCTCGTTGCGGGCGGCGACGATGAACGAAACCGACGGCGTCATCGGTGCCCGCCGGACAGGGCGCCCGAGCGAGCGGGCCAGCACGAAGAGCAGTGCTGGGTATCCAAAGTACGCGTAGAACACGAAGCCCACGCTGGACCAAAACAGGAATGTCATCAGTATCTCAACACGTCTGGCCTCGACAGAAGGCGCGCCATCGATTGCAGATCCGCATCAGAAACGAGTGGATGCACGGGCAGCGTGAGCAGCCGCTCTGCGACGGACTCGGCGACCGGATAGCGCGTTCGCCCCAGAGAGTCCCTCAGTTCGGGGATCTGGCTGACGGCGCCCGGGTACATCGGGCTGATCCCGAGTTCCGCCCCTACTCCTTTTCGGCACAACCCGTCCCGCTCCTCCCGTGATCTGCACACGACCGGAAGCCGCAGGCACACCTGAACCGCCACGCGCGGGCAGGAGACCAGGGGCACCAGCGCCGACACCGCCCGCGCACGCGCTTTGTTCATCCTGGCGATGCGATCCGGCCACCGCCGGAGAAGGCCCGCCTGGCCGCCTCCCAGACGGCCAATTGGAAAGGCCGTCGAATACGTGGTTTCACCGAGGCCGAGACACGGCAGGCGGGCGGGGAGACCGTACACGGACGGGTGTAGCAGCAGTGAGGTCACCGCGACTTCGGCCAATAGCCGGAGCCCCTTCAGCGCAGACTGCGGGCGTAACTGGGAGTACTTCCTCTCGATGGCATCGGCGATGTCTGGCCGATCGCAGACGATCGCGCCGCCTCCACCCGTGCTCAGCGTCTTGCCGCGTCCGAAGCTGAAGAAGCTGACGTCGCCGAGCGTGCCGAACCAACGTTCGCTGCACTTGAAGCCAAAGGCCTGCGCCGCGTCTTCGACGACGACGACGCAGTGGCTTTCGCAGAGTCGCCGGGTTCGCTCCACATCGGCGGGCACTCCGAAGAGGTGCGTGGCCACGACGCACAGGACCGGCCCCTCCTTCAGTCTCGCCTCCAGATCCTGAAACGCGAAGTCCAACGTGGTGGCGTCGATGTCGCACGGGACCACGTCCAGGCCGGCCCTGACGATGGCCGCGGGCACCGAGTAGCACGTGTACGCCGGAATGACCACACGGGTGCGGTCGGACCTGGAGGCCAGCGCTTGGAGGATGAGCGTCAACGCGGCGCGGCCGCTCGAGACGAGCCAGGCGTGCTCGACGCCCAGGGTGGCGCGCAGCTCAGCGACCGTCGCCGCCAGTGCCCGCTGCGGCCGGACCAGTCCTGCAATTCCACGGCCGATGTCCGTGAGGGTGACGGGCGCCGCGACCGGGGGAAGCCAGCGGAGTGTCACGGCAGACCCTTCACGATGGGCGGACCGATGATCTTCGTCACGGCCACCGGGAGATGCTGCCAGGCCCGGATCGCCAGCCGCATCCTTGGGTTTTTCGGCGAGAGGTCTGGCAGTGGACGCCCCTCCGGAGTCCAGTAGTGCCAATAGAGCGGCACCGGCTCGGCCCCCCACTGCGCCTTGAACCTGAAGGTGCCGCTGTCAGGGCTCGACCGTCCGAAGTCGAAGACCTTGTAGCCGCGCTCGCACGCGAACTTCAGGACGTTCCAGTAGAGGAGCATGTTCGGGCTGAATCGGTTGAACCGTCGAAGCGACGACGCCCAGGGAATCTCGAGCATGTCCTGAAAGCCCACCAGGAACCCGGCGGCCACCGGTTGCCGGCCGAGATGGACGCTGCAGATCCAAGAGGAGCCGGGCAACTCGCGGAGGATCGTCTCGAAGAACCGCTTCGCGTACACCGGCGTGCCGAGGTCGCGCATGTTCTCGGCGAACACCTCGTAGAAGGCCGACACGTGCGCCGCATCGCGTCCAATCGTGACAATGGGCAATTCCAGCTCCGACCGCCTGATCTGGCTGCGCAACTTGGCCGGGAACCGCTTCGACAGCGCATCGGCCGACTCCGGCAGCGGCAACCGCATCGATACCTTGGTGCTCCGCACCTTGAGTCCCAGGTCGGTGGGCGTTTCGGTCCGCACCTCGAGGTGTTGGACTCCCAGCCGGGCTGCCGTCCGGGCAGCCGCGTCGATCAGCTGACGTGCGACACCTGAGTTGCCACTGCACGGCCCACCGTAATTCAGGTACGGTACCGAGACAAGGTAGTCTCCGAACAGCCAGCTCCGAAGGCGAACGACCGGTAAGACACCATCGATCTGCCCACCGGCGTCTTCGGACAAGAGGTAGCAGGCCTCTCGGCCAAACGCGTGTTCAACCACGCGTTTCCAGGCTAGAAGGTGGCACGATCGCGCCCCGGCCTGCCTGGCGACGAAGTCGTCCCAAGCCGCTTCGTCGCCGGCTCTCCATTCGCGGATCATCGCGGTCTGGCTCCGGCTCCAACGAAGTCGCGCGCCGCAGGCAGCAACTGCGACGCGAACGATTGCAGGAGCGCGCGGGCCTTGTCGGGGGGAGGAACCAGCGGGCCGTCGAGCGTCAGGGCGACGACCGCGCCGTTCGAGCGGCGATGGAACACCGAGTTCCACAGCGTGACGAGCTTCGCTCGGTACACGTCCCCCACGACGGTTCCGCCCAGGTCGTACCACCCGATAACGTACCGTTGGCCGCCCGTTGGGGAGGTCTCTTCATAGCCGCTGGCGTGCACGCCGCCACCATCGGCGGTCTGCAGCACGACCCGGCGGGCAGAATCCGGCAGCGCGATCCCACCGAATCCCATGATCTTGCGACGCTCCTGCTGGACGGCGAAGTACGCAATGTACACCAGGATACGCCGCCCGGGCGCGCGGTACTCTCGGCAAAACTCGACGTCGGGCCTGGCCGCGCGAATCGGAGCGGCGTTCAGATCTGCCTCGCCCAACCGCCACTCGCCGATCGCCTCCGGCCACCAACGGGCGTCAGCCAGCGCCACGGGCCGGGGATCGGCGTAGGGCACGAGGATCGCGGCAACTGAGAGCAGGCCGATGCCGAGGACAACGGGTGTCCAGCGAGGTGCTGCCGCGGCCACGGCGGGCAACCTCGTCACCCCTACATCCGGTGCGGGAGCATCCGGCTCACGCATGAGTCTGGCACCCACGAAGAGAGCGACGTACCCGGCCACGGCCACGAACATGCCCTGTAGGGTGTGATAGGGGCCATGCAGGTCCTCCGGGCCGGAGAGCTGGTAGTACTGGAGTGCGCCGATGAACGCGACGCGCGCGCCGTTGCTCAGGATCGCCACGACGACAGCGAAGGAGATGACGGCGACACGGCGGGTCATGCGAGACAGCGAGAGGTACGAGTAAGGAATCGCGATTGCCACAACGGATATGAGATAGTTGACGCCGCTGCAGGCTCTGGCTACCTCGAGGGTGATGTTCGGCAATTGCAGTACCTTATCGTTGAGGTAGGCGGGGACGCCCATCGCGCCCATCAACGCCAGGCCGATTCGCGCCGAGATTTGCTGGAAGGGCTCGTGGAGACGGTCTGTGAAGATGTCCCACACTGGCACCGCGAGCGTCAGGTAGAGCAGCGGGAGCAGAACCGTCCGAAGCGCCCTTCGCCCGGCAGAGAGCGCGATGAGGCCGCCGAGCGCAGGGACGATCGACAGCGGCTGCAGGACGGCGAAGCTGCCAGCCTGGCCGACGAGCAGAGCTGAGAGGCTCAGGGCCAGCATCGGCAGGCCGAGCAGGTAATCCGGCGCACCCACGGACGCCACGACGCGTTTTCGCTCCATCCAGACGATATACACGGAGATGAACGGAATCAGGAACCCGTACGAATAGAAGTCGTCCGTGTACCATCTACTCACGAGAATCCGAATCGCGCCACCATAGGCTGCAGAGAACGCGACGGCTGTCGCGAGGAGGCCCGCCGCGACGCGCAGGGGCAAAGGCCGCCAGGGGTTCTGGGTCACGACAACGGAGGTCATTTCTGGTTCTCCACCGCCTGACGGGACTTCCCGAAGATCTGCGCGCTATTGTCGTAGCCTCGCGACAGGATCTGCACGGGGTTTCCGATGGCCAGCGTCCGCGAGGGCAGGTTGCGGCCTACGAGGGTGAGAGGGCCGATTGTCACTCCCTCACCGATCCTGATGCCGCCAAATACCACCGCTCCGGTGCCGATCCAGACGCGGTCGCCGATCTTCGGCCTTCCGGAGCCGACGCCATCTGTTCGAACCCCAATCGTCACGTTGTGAGCCACGCAGCAGTCTCGGCCCATGACGATCGGTCCGATGACGATCCCTCCCTGATGGCCGAGGTACAGGCCGCCGGCGATCTCCGCGCGGGCGTCTATCGTGATTCCCCACATAATCACGGTGATCTTGTCGAGGACGAAATGGAGCAGGCCGAGCGGCTTGCTGACAATCCTTGGCAGGCTCAGACGGCGCTCGTGGAGATAGGAGCCGAAGCGGAAGACCGCGATGGCCTGGAGGGACGGAGCGTCGGCCACGACCCGCAGTCGCTTGAGGAACCCTGGCAACGGATCGCCGGCGTCGATCACGCAGTAGTGGGCGAAGTCAGCGCGGAGTCGATCGAACATGGAGCCTCACGTGGATCAGCCCAGCTGGGCAGACGAGGCGGCGAGCTTGCGAGCGACAAACCGAACCTGGCGGCCTATGGTCTCGAAGTTGTCCGGGGTCACCTCCGAATCCTCGACGTTCACGCCGAAATCGGTACGGAGGAACGCCAGGATCTCCAGAATCCCAGTCGAATCGACGATGCCGGCCTCCAGGAGCGACGTGTCGTCGAACAGATGGTCCACCTCTGGGACGTAGAACGTCGACAGCAGGAACTCCCGAAGGCGTTGCCGAATCGCCGCGTCGCGGTCCTGATCCGGGCTGGGGTCAGCCGAGCCAGTTCTCATAGCAGTGCCTTCTTGTCCACCTTCATCGAGGTCGTCCGCGGCAACTCCGGCACGATCACCACCTGCGCCGGCACCATGTGCGGCTCGAGGCGCGCCTGGCACTGAACGCGGATGTCGGCTGGCGTGAGGCGGCTCTCGGCCTCCAGCACCACGAATGCCTTCACTGCCACGCCGAGAATTGTATCCGGAATCCCCACGACGGCGGCCTCCAGGATGCCGGGAATGTCCAGCAGCGCCGCCTCGACTTCCCGGGGCGCCACCTTCTCGCCCCTGCTCTTGATGATCTGGTCCATGCGGGCGACGAAATACACGTGGCCGTCCTCGTCCGTCCGGCACAGGTCGCCCGTGAAGAGTACTTGTTCGCCGGACAGAGGCCCTGGGCGAAGACGGTGGGCTGTTGCCTCCGGCTTGTTCCAGTAGCCCTTCATGACGGTCGCGCCCCTGATCACCAACTGGCCAACGGCGTTTGGTCCAACGCGGTTTCCATCGTCGTCCACGATCCACAGTTCGGTGTTGGGGATCGCGATCCCTACGCTGTCGGGTTTGCTGTCGAGGTCCTCTGGCGGCAAGTACGTGCAGCGCTTGCACTCGGTCAGGCCGTACATCGAGTAGAAGCGCGCAGACGAGAAAGTCCGACGAATGAACGAAACGTGCTTGGCCGCGATTGCCGCAGCGGTGTTTGTGACGTAGCGCACGCTCGAGAAATCGTACTGCTCCAGGCCAGTCATTCCGGCAAGCGTCGCAAACATCGTGGGAACCCCGGGGAACCCAGTGGCGCCCTCGGAAGCCAGATCCCTGAGCACCTGCGTAGGGTAGGCAAACGACCGTTCGAGGACGACGCGGGCTCCGACTCGGAAGGCCATGATGACCTGATACAGCCCGTAGTCGAAGGAGAGCGGCAGCGCGGAGAGGATGACGTCGTCTTCGCTGTTCTCGAGGTAGGCCGTGATTGACGTCGCGGCAGTCAGCATGTTCCGGTGCGTGAGCATGATGCCTTTCGGCGCACCGGTGCTGCCGGACGTGTAGATGATGCTTGCCAGGTCGACGTCGATGTTTGAACGCGAGGGCGCTGTACCTGCCCCCTCCAGCGCAGTCGCGTCGTTCCACGCCAGCACCTCGGGACCGGCCTCTGCGAGACGAGCCGCACCTTCAGGACCTGCGAGGACGACCGTGGCCGGTAGCGGGTGGTGTTCCGCAGCAGCCGTGAGGAGTGGGACGTGGATGGCCGCCCCGATGAGTGCGACAGGTGTGCAGTCTTCGATGAGCCCTGCAAGCTTCGGCGCCTTCATCAACGGGCTGACCGGGCAGGCGACCGCATTCGCCTTCAGTGCCGCCCAGAAGGCAACGACGGTTTCTGCGGTATTGTCAGCCAGGATGAGAACACGGTCGCCGCGGCGTACGCCCCGTCTGACGAACGCATTCGCGAGCTGATTGGATTCAGCCTCCAACTCCCCGTACGTCAGCCGTCCCCGTTGGCACACGAGCGCCACCTTGTCGGGCACGCGCTGCGCCGAGTCCACGAGGTAGTCGTGGAGTTGGGGGATGGCGGCGGTGAAACGGTCAGGGGAGGAAGCCATCTGGGATCGGTCTCACGCCTCCACAAGGATCGTCGGTGCGATGCTGGGGCCTGCTTCCGGCAGGCGGCGAACCAGGCGCTCGTGCAGAATCTGCGTCGAGAGCACGCCCACGAGCGCCATGTTGTCGGCGTTCGAGAGCGTCGCGTCGTTCGCACGTGTCGTACACTTGCGCCATAGCAAGTCCACCGCGGCCGGGTCGAAAACACCGGCTTCCCGAACCGCCGCTGGTGAAACCGCCTCCGCCACCCACGCCGGGGCGGCTGGGCCGGCGAACGACACGGCGTCTGGCGCACGGTACGGCTGCTTCTTTCGCGTCACGATCTCCGCTGGCACGAGGTCACGCGCCGCCCGCTTCACGACATGCTTTTCGTCGAGCACGCGCAGCTTGTGGCTGGCGGGCAGTGAATGCGCCAGAGCGACGACGTCCTTGTCCAGGAACGGGAAGCGCCCCTCCACCGAGTGCGCCATCATCATGCGGTCGCCTTGCGACGGCAGGATGTAGCCGGCCAGAAGCGTCCGCATCTCGAGGTACTGGTCCTGCGCCAGGAAGGACCACCTGACGAATTCCGGCGGCAGCGTGCCGAGCAACTCCCCGACGGCATCGCGGCCTGCGAGCACCGAGCGCATGTCCGCGGAGAAGAGGCGCTTGAGCGCGGCCGCAGACCGCCAGCGCGGACCGTGACCGAAACCTGGAGACGCCCATTCTCCGAGGCCCAGACCGAAGAACTGCTGCGCCATCGCCGGACGGGCGACGGGGGAGCGCGCCATGTAAGGATACAGCCGGCCGAAAAGGAGCGGGCGCCACGATGACGCCGGCTGCCTCGCCCAGAATCGCCGGATCTTTGCCTCCCGAAACAGATCGTAGCCCGCGAACACCTCGTCGGCGCCCTCGCCGGTCACCACGACCTTGATGCCTGCATCGCGCACCAGGGCGGACAGCAGGAACAGCGGTGCGGGCGCGGCGCGAAGCACCGGGCGCTCGGCGTGGTAGACCACGTCCGGAAATACGCGGGCGATATCGGCCCGCGTGACCATCACGTCGTGGTGGTCGCTGCCAAGCCGCTCGACCATCAGCCGCTGGTACGCCGTTTCGTCGTACTCGGCCTCCGCGAACCGCAGCGAGAAGGTCTGCAGCCGGCCTTCAGTGGCACGGTAGGCGAGTGCGGCGACGAGCGAACTGTCGAGGCCGCCGGACAAGTAACTGCCGACGGGCACGTCAGCCCGCAGCATCCGCAGCCGCGTGGCCTTCTCGAGCGCAGCCCGCGTGGCATCCACGGCATCGTCCGGCGAACCCTGGAACTCATCGCCGGGACCTTCGGGAAATTTCGGCGCTGAGAACGCGCGATCGGTTCGCACGCCGGCGCGGTAGACCGAGGCGTGCCCGGGTTCCAGTTCGGTGACGCCGGTGAAGACCGTGCGCGGGGGCACGGTGGACCAGAACGTGAACACCTGGTCGAGGCCCACCGCATCGAACGCGCGGTTGATTCCCGGCTCGGCGGCAAAGATCGCCTTCACCTCACTCGCGAAGTAGAGACGGCCGGCGTGCTCGCACGTGTAGATGGGCCTGACGCCCACCGGGTCGCGCGCGAGGACGAGCGTCTTGGTGACACTGTTCCACAGCGCGAGCGCGAACTGGCCGTTGAACCGCTCGAAGGCCGATTCCCCCCACGCCTCGTACGCGTGGACGATCACCTCGGTGTCGCTCTTCGTGCGGAAACGGTGGCCCAGTTCCTCGAGTTCAACTCGCAGCTCGACGTAATTGAAGATCTCGCCGTTGAACGTGATCCAGAGCGTCTGGTCCTCGTTGGCGAGCGGCTGCGACCCGGTCGCCAGGTCGATGATCGAGAGCCGCGCGTGCGCAAGGCCGGCTCGAGAATCCCGGTAGACGCCGAACTCCTCTGGCCCACGGTGCCGAAGCGCCGACGCCATCGTCGCGAGTTGCTCCCGCGTCGGCGGCTCGAGGCCGTCGCGGAGCGCGACGATGCCGGCGATGCCGCACATCAGCCAGCCACCTCCGGCACGGGCGCGGCGAGCAGTGGGCGGGCGTGCAAATACCGCGTGGATCTCCGCTTCTGATCGATGTCCGCGTAGACGCGCTCGACCTGCTCCGGCGTGAGACCGGCCGCGGCAGCCACCTCGGCGACAGGCACGCCGTTGTTGCGGCCGTAGAGGCACAGGTCCATCTGCTCGTAGGGCAGGCCGAAGTAGAACTCCTCCTGCGTCTGCGGCATCGAGTACGTGTCGGTCGTGGGCGGGCGCCGGAGGACCTCCTCGGGCACGCCGAGATGGCGCGCGAGTTGGTAGACCTGCGTCTTGTAGAGATGCGCAATCGGCTTGATGTCCGCGGCGCCGTCGCCCTGCTTCACGAAGAAGCCCTGGTCGTACTCCAGCCGGTTCGGCGTCCCAGCTACCGCGTAGTGCAGCCGGTCGGCGTGGTAGTACTCCATCGTCTTACGCGTCCGCTGCTTGAAGTTCATCGCGGCGACGAGCTGCAGGTAGGCATCGAGCGGCATCCGCGCGCTTCTCGTCCCGCCACCGGGCAACTCGATCGTCAGCGTGGACACATTGAGTCGTGCTCCCTGCGTCGCGGACGGCAGAGTCACCTTGAAGCGCCAACCGGTGACGAACTCCGGGAACACCATGCGGATCGCCGCGTCGTGACGCGCGTAGCAGCCGGACGCCTCGAGGACGGCGCCGATGGGCTCCTCGATCGCCTGGATGCCGAGGTGCTCGGCGACGAGGCGGCCGAGAGACAGTGCATCGCCGGAGCACTCGCGCTCGGGCATGAACAGCGCCAGCACTCTCTCCTTGCCCAAAGCCCGGGCACAAAGTGCGGCGACCACCGAACTGTCGACGCCTCCAGAGAGGCCGAGGACGGCGCCCCGTCGGCGCAACGTGCCGAGAACCTGCTCCCGGATGGCGGCCTCGATCTCTCCGGCCACTTCCTCGGCGTCGATGGTGAGCGCGTGTCTCGAGAACATTGGTGTCAGAACGGCACACCGGAGCCTTGCGGCGAGGGTGCCATCCCTCGGGTTATCGGCAGGAAAGCCCTGTTTCTGCAGCCAGAACCCGTGGGCCGCATAGTATAGTATTCCGGCGCGCGATGGCCGCGCACGGTAACCTTTCGAGTATGAGGATTGCGCCCTTATGTCCGATCTCCTCTCCCGCATCCACTCCCGCAAGGCGACCATCGGCATCGTCGGGCAGGGCTACGTCGGCCTGCCGCTCGCCCTGGTCTTCAACGAGGCCGGATTCTCAGTGATCGGCCTCGACTCCGACCCGGCCAAGGTCGGCGCCCTCAACGAGGGTGAGTCGTACATCAAGCACATCGGGGCCGATCGGGTCGCGGCCGCCGTGCGGAACGGGCGATTCAGGGCCTCCACGGATTTCGGTGAACTGAGCGGATGCGACGCCGTCCTCATCTGCGTGCCGACACCGCTCGGTCATCACCGCGAGCCCGACCTGTCATTCGTGATCAACAGCTCCCGCGACGTGGCCAGGCGCCTCCGCAAGGGCCAGCTCGTCGTCCTCGAGTCCACCACGTACCCGGGTACGACCGACGAGGACGTGCTCCCGATTCTCGAGGAGACCGGCCTGAAGACGCCGGATGACTTCCTCCTGGCCTTCTCGCCCGAGCGCGAGGATCCGGGCAACCCCGACTTCCATACCAGGACGATCCCCAAGGTCGTCGGTGGCGTGAACAAGGAATCGACAGATGCGGCCGTGGCGCTCTACGCGTCCGCGATCGATACCGTGGTTCCGGTGTCGTCGGCCAGGGTCGCGGAATCCTCCAAGCTCCTCGAGAACATCTTCCGCTCGATCAACATCGCGCTCGTCAACGAGCTGAAGATGACCTTCGACCGGATGGGCATCGACGTCTGGGAGGTCATCGAGGCGGCGAAGACGAAGCCGTTCGGCTTCAAGCCGTTCTACCCCGGCCCCGGCCTCGGCGGTCACTGCATCCCGCTCGATCCCTTCTACCTGTCCTGGAAAGCCGCCGAGTACGGCATCTGGACGCGCTTCATCGAGCTGGCCGGCGAGATCAACACCCACATGCCGCACTTCGTCGTCGACAAAACGGTGGCGGCGCTGAACCAGGATGGCCACAGCATCAACGGCGCCAAGGTCCTGGTGCTCGGCCTCTCCTACAAGGAAGACATAGACGACGACCGCGAGTCGCCGTCGTACGAGATCATCGAGCTGCTGCGCGAGCGGGGAGCCCGCGTGGAGTACTGCGACCCCTTCTTCCCGGTGGCGCGCCGCGGCCGCAAGCACGACATCCAGTTGAAGTCCGTGCCGTGTACCGCCGAGGCGTTCGGCGGCTACGACGCGGTGGTGCTCTCGACCGGCCACAAGCAGTTCAAGGATCCAGCGCTCTACGCGGACGCGCGGCTCGTGGTGGACACGCGGAACGCGGTGCGGCTGCCGGCGGGAGCGAAGGGACGGATCGTGAAGGCGTAGGGGACTTGAAGAAGAAAAGGCCGCAGGATTGGACGTCCTGCGGCCTTCTTGTGTTTCGAGCGATCAAATCCGCGTTACCGGCGGCGGCGACGAACCGCAGCCGCGAGGCCGACGAGACCCGTGCCCAGCAGCACCATCGTCGCGGGCTCCGGCACCGGGTTCCCCTGAATCTCCAGCGCAAAATCGTTGTAGTCCCAGTCGGGCATCCAGCCGGCGCCCTTGGTGCCGTTCAGCCCACCTTGGAACATGTCCTCGACGCCAAACATGTAGTGATCGGTGCCGGACATCTGGAAGACGGCAAAATGCGTGCGGCTGTCGCCCGTCCCGTTGGTCAGATACGTGCCGTCCGGCGACTTGAGGTAGAAACCGTAGACCCCGGACGGAACGAACGTGACGCTGCCGCCAATCAGCTTCGGCCCCGTCAGCAGCGACGTCAATTTCACCTGGTTAGGGTCGGTGGCGTCGTACCAACCAAGTTCGTCGGTCTCGTGATAGGCCGTGACCTGCAGATGCGTCGTCACGGTGACCGACTTGGTCGTCGGCGCCTTGTTCACGTTGAACCCCGTCGTGGCGTCTCCGAGAAACTTGGGCTCTACGAGCTTCGGGCTGCCGGCCAGGAAGCTGGCCCCGCACCCACCGGCGTTGCTCAACCAGTAGCCGATATTGCACTCGGCCTTGGCGTTGTCCCCCGGGTCCATGCTGTAATTGTTCCAGTACGCAGCCGAAGGGACCGAGGTCTGGTTCGAGCCCCACAATTTCGACGCCGTGCTGGGCGTCTGGAAGTTGTTCCAGCCACCCGTCCCTCGAACGATATCGAGCGTGTCCGCCCAGACGGGAAGGGCAGCCGAGGTCAGAAGAAGGATGACAGCCGCGGCAAACAATCGATGCTTCACAAGTTCTCCCTTATGGGAACCGACCGGTGTCCGAAAGCACAACGCCCCAGTCACCGGCTATAAAAGCATAAGGTGTGCCGTTGGAATGGCTGATGGATATTACCCGTGCAGCAACCGTAACCTACACGCGGATATGTTGTTAGGTGGCGTCAGAACAGCGATTTAAGGGACAGACATGGAGGACAAAGTCTGCCCCTGGAGAGAGAAAAGACCACATTCCACTAGGCCGCAGGTAATTCGCCGTGGGCACCGCTACTGGAGGGATGCCAGCGTCTTCCTGGCTTCCGCCGCGCCCTCGAAGTCGGCGCCGAGCTTCAGCGCCTGCTGCAGCGAGGCCCGGGCCAGCGTCCAGTTGTGCGCCCCAAGGTAGGCCATCCCGAGGTGGTAGTGATAGGCGGCCTTGCCGGGCGCCGCAGCCACAGCTTGTTCGAGAGGCCCCACGGCCAGGTCGCGCATCCCTTTCTTGTGGTAGATCCACCCCAACGTATCGTTCACTTCGGGCGAGTCGGGGAGTGCGGCCTTGGCGGCCTGTGCCAACTGCAGCGCCTGATCCAGGTTGCCACCGCCGTTCGCGTAGAGCCACGCCAGGTTGTTGGCCGCTGCTGCCGCGTGGGGATCGATCGACAGCGCTTTCTGGTAGCGTTGCTGCGCCTCGGCCGACCGACCTAGAACCTCCAGCAGGAACCCCGCCATGGTGTGCGCGGCGGCAGATGAAGGCTGCTGCTGAGACAGGCGCTCGGTCTCGGCGAGCGCCTTGTCGACGCGCTTCTGCTGGTAGTAGATCCGGCCGAGCGCCATGTAGCCCTCGAGGCCGCCAGGATCGGCGGCGATGAGCGCCCTCCACGTCTCTTCGGCCTTCGCCGTCGCGCCCACCGCGTCGTACACCCGCCCGGCCATTGCCAGGGCCGTGGCGTCCTGCGGTGTCGCGGTTAGCCTCACCTCCACGCGGCGCCGCGCCTCGGCCTGCCTGCCGGCCTCCATGTCGAGGCTGATGAGGCCCGAGAGCGCCTCGTCATCGCGTGGATTCAGCTTGAGCGCCTGCTCGAAGGCCTTGCGAGCCACGTCGCGCTCCTGCCCGGCGAGCGCCACCTGACCGGCAAGCGTCTGTACCCGCGGCACGCCGCCGTACTGGGCCAGAAGCGGCGTCAGCGCCACCCGGGCCCGCTCGCGATCGCCGCGGGCGATCAGCGTCCGCACCAGGACATACCGCGCGTCGGCGTTCTGGGGCATGCTCCTCACGGCTTCGTCCGCGAATTGCACGGCCCGCTCGGCCTGGCCCATGGCCAGATCGATCCGGGCGATTTCGAGCGACGCCGGGCCGAAGCGCGGGCTGAGGCGCAGCGCCTCCTGAAACGCCTGACGGGCCTCGTCCGGTGCCCGACGGGCCAGTTGGATGCTGCCGACGGCGAAATGCGCGCGGCCCAACCGCGGCGCCGCCTTGACGGCCGCCTGTGCCAGCGTCAGCGCCTGGTCGGCCTTGCCGTCGGTCAAAAGCAGCGCGGCCTTCACGAGCATCGGCTGCGGATTCCGCGCGTCTGCCGCAATCACCTTCTCGATCCGGGCGTAGGCGGCTGGCTGCTGGCCGTGCGAGTACTCGTACTGCACGAGGCGCAGCATGGCGGGCGTGTAGCCGTCCTTCTGCTGGGCGACGGTTTCGAGCAGTTTCAACCCCTCGTCCGTTCGTTTCACGCCCAGGTAGTAATCGGCCAGGGCGAGGCGCGGGGCGATGATTGTCGGGTTGGCGTCGGCGACGGTCTTCAGCGGGGTCTCGGCTTCGGCCAGCCGGCCGGTCGCGACGAAAAGCGCAGCCAGCGTACGGTTGGCCAGCACGTGCCTGGCGTCGATCGCCACGGCTTCCTTCAGGAGTTTCTCGGCTTCCGGCATGCGCTGGAGCGACCAGTACATGTTCGCCAGCCCGATGCGTGCCTCGATCGACTGCGGTGCCACCGTCAGCGCGCTGCGGAACGCCTCTTCGGCCTTGGATATGTCGCCGTGCGCCAGTTCGAGGGCGGCGAGGTTCGAGTAGATCGCCGCGTTGGCCGGCTCGGCCCGGATGGTCGCCTCCACCTGGCTCGCGGCGGCATCGAACTGGTTCAGTCCGGCGAGCGCGTTGGCCAATACCAACTGCGCGTCCACGTTCCGCACGTTCTTGTCGAGCACGCGCTCGGCCGCGTGGCGCGCCTCGTCGAACTTGCCGGCAAACAGGAAGTACTGGCCGGCCTTCACCTGGATGTCCTTCCGGTCCGGCGCCATGTCCGACGCCAGGCTCAACTCGCGCAACGCGTCGGCGCGGTTGCCGATGGCCTCGTACGCGAGGCCGAGCCTGTAGTGCGCTTCGGCGAACCTGGAGTCGAACTGGAGCGCCTTGCGGTACTCGATGGTGGCCTCGGCGAACTTCTTCTGGCCCGCCCAGGCATTCCCGCGGTCGAGCGCCTTCTGCTTCTCGACCTCTGGATCCTGCCGGCACCCGGCCAGCAGCATGGCCGCGACGACGAGGGCCCATGAGACACGATGGCGATGGAGCATAGAGCGGTCCTCGAAATGCCTGCCTGGACTACTTGAGCGTGGCCAGCGTCTTTTGCGCCTCGGCCGCGCCGTCGAAGTTCGGATCGATGGAGAGCGCCTTCTCGAGCGACTGTCTCGCCTTGGCCGAGTCGCCCGTCTTTACCAAAAGCATGCCCAGGTGGTAGTGGTACGAGGCGTTGGTCGGCGTCTTCTCGATCGCCTGTTGCAGCGGACCGAACGCGAGGCCGGGCAGGTTCTTCTTGTAGTAGATCCAGCCGAGCGTGTCGTTCACCTCCGGGGCGTCGGGGAGGCCGGCTTTCGCGGTCTGCGCGAGCTGCAGTGCCATCTCGAGGCTGCCGCCCGATTCGGCGTACATCCAGGCCAGGTTGTTGGCCGCCACCGGGGCCCGCGCGTCGATGGTCATCACCTTCTCGTACTGCTTCTGCGCCTCGGCGCTCTTTCCCTGCATCTGCAGGATCATCCCCACCATCGTCTCGGCGGCGACGGGCTTCGGCTGGAGCCTGGCCAGCTCGGCGAACTTCTCCTTGGCCTGATCCAGCTTCTTCTGGGAGAGATAGAGCTGTGCGAGGACGCCGTAGGCCTGGAGGTTCTCGGGCGCGATCTCGAGCGCCTTGAGCAGCGTCTGCTCGGCCTTGGGCAGGTCGCCCCCGGTCGCGTAGGTGCGCGCCGCCAGGATTAGCACGTTCACATCGGCCGGCGTACGCGTCAAGCGCGCCTCGACACGGCCGCGGGCATCGGGAAGACGCTTCGCCGCGACATCGAGCGTGACGAGGCCGACCAACGCCTCGAATGAATTCGGATCGAGCTTCAACGCCTGCTCGAACGACTTCCGGGCCCCGACCTGGTCCTTCTTCACCATCTGCAGCGAGCCGAGGCTGGCGACAACCGGCGCGGCCTGCGGGTACTTGGCCACGAGCGCCTTGATCTCCGTTTCGGCGCGCGTCAAGTCCCCCTTGACCATCAGCGCGCGCGCCAGCATCAGGCGCGCCAGCGGGTTCTCAGGACTCGTCGTGACGGCCTGCTCGGCGAACTGGAGCGCGGGATCGGCGGAGCCCCTCGACATCTGGAGCCGAGAGAGTTGCAATTGGGCGGCCACGGCTCCCGGGTTCAGCTTCAGCACCTCGTTGAACGCCTTGATCGCCTCGTCCGTATTGTTCTTCTGCGCGTAGAGCTGTCCGAGGAGGTACTGGGCCGGCGCCGAGCGCGGGTCCGCGGCCGCGGCCGCCTTCACGCGCGCCAGCGCCTCGTCCACCTTCTTCTCCTGCAGGAGGAACCGGGCCTTGACGAGCATCGCGGGCGCGCTCTTCGGGTTGCTGGTCAGGACCTCGTCGATCGTCTTGTGCGCCTCGGTCTGCTTGTTCTGCGCGTACTGGATGCCGGCGAGCCGCGTCTTCGCGTCCACGTAGGCGTCCTTGTTGGACGCAACCTTGTTGAGGAGGGCAACGGCCTCGTCCACGCGGTTGAGCCCGAGGTAGTAGTCGGCCAGCGACAGCGTTGGCCCCGGTTCCTTCGAGTTGTCGGAGATGGCCTTGAGGTACGGCTCCGCCTCGGGCGCGCGGTTCGACGCGATGTAGAAGGCGGCCAGTGCGCGGCCGGCGTTCGGATTCTTCGGGTCGATCTGGTGCGCCTGCTTGAACGAGGTTTCCGCCTCGGCCTGCCGGCCGGTGGTGAACAGGAAGTTGCCAAGCAGGAGATGGGCGATCGCGGACTTGGGGTCGATGTCCACGGCCTGCCGGAAGGCCTTTTCGGCGGCTTCGATGTTCCCTTTCTTCTGTTGCAGCGAGCCCAGGCTGGCGTAGGCGCCGCCGGATTTCGGGTCGAGCCGCAGCGCCTCCTCGAACTGCCCGATGGCCGTGTCCACGTCCTGCTTGGCGGCACTTACCGAGGCCAGCAGGAGCTGCGCCTGCAGGTTCTTCGGGTTCTTGGCGAGCACCTTGTCCGCGCGGGCCTTGGCGTCTTCGAGGCGCCTCGCCAACAGCAACAGGTCGCCGGCTCTCAATTGCGCGTCCAGGTTGTCGGGCAGGAGGTCCGCCGCGTTGACATATTCGCGAAGGGCGCAGCGGATGTCGCCGATGCGCACGCAGCTCTCGGCCAGCTTGAGGTGCGCCTCACCGAGCTTGGGGTCCTTCTGGATCGCGTTGCGGTACTCGATGGCGGCTTCCCGGAACTTCTGCTGGCCGAAGTAGGCGTTGCCGGAATCGACGTACTGCCGGGCGCTCTTCGAGCAGCCGGCCGCCAGGACGACCACCAGTGCCGCGACCGCGACGAACTTGAGGCGATGCATTTCTGAACTCCTCGGTGCAGGCCGAAAATGGGAGCCCCGCGGCGCTCGGCGGGCAGAGCTCGACACACGTCCTCTCTTAATGTCGGCGCGAACGGGCGAGGGCTGCAGGCGGCGCGCTCACTGGGACGAGCCGCGCGAGGGTGTCCGTCGTTGCGAAGTAGATGGCGCCGTCCGTCCCAATGGCAACTGCCCGAATGCCACCGACGCGATCCGCCAGGAGTCGCTCGGTCGAAGCAATCGTCAGCGGATCGGCGGGGTCGAAGCGGACTCGCAGGATGGAGCGCCCCTCGTCGGCTGCGACGAAGAGGTCGCCGCGAAATTGCGGGACGAGCGCGGCACCGTAGGGCGCGATGCCGCGGACCCCGACGGGCTCCGGAAAACGGTATGCCTGCCGCGACTGCGTCCGCATTGGGCGATCCCCGACGTTCACGAACGGCGTCAACTGCTCCTGGCCGGCCGGGGCGGCGTCCGCGACCCACATCATCCCGCCGGCCGCTGGCCAGGCGAGACCCCGGGGCGACCGGATACCTTGGGCGAAGACCGGGCTGGCCCCCGCCTGGTCTTCCGGTGTGCTCCCGTCAGGGTTCAAGCGCAGCACCTTCCCGTTGAACGACGCGACGTCGCCGGCAAGATGCTCGTTCCCACCATCGTCGAAGGCCGCGTAGAGCCTGCTGTCGGGACCGAACCGGAGGGCAGCCGCGGCGCGGCCGGAGGTGGCCGGGACCTCGGAGAGTAGCACGACCGGGTCTACGAGGGTTCCGCCAGTCTCAACGAATCGGGTGAGTGTGAAGCCGAGGGTGGTGCCGACGTCCCGCCGTGGCGCCGTCGTGTGGACCCCGTAGACCCGGTGGTTGCCACTGAACTGGGGGTCGACCGCGAGCGCAAGCAACTCGCCACCGGAACTGATGGTCTGGCTGAGCGTCGCGGCCGGCTCCGGCTGAAGACCGCCGTCTCGGTAGAGGCGAATCCGGCCCGCGCGTTCTGCCACGAAGATCCGGTCGCCGGGTGCCAGCGCCACATCGGTAACGTCGCTGAGGCCGTGCGCCAGCGGATCGAGGCGGAGCGTCACACCGTCGGAAGTGGTGATCGACGTGGTGGTCGTCGTGGACCCGCCTGCCGACACCCCCGCCGACGCAAGGGCGGTCGAGCCGGTGACGACGATGACCGACAGCAGTGGTGAGGAGGGTTCACTTTCGAGAAGGCCGTTGAACGCGATCAACTGAATGGTGTGCGGTCCGACTGACATCGGCGGCAGCGGACTCGAGCACGCGTAGCCCTCGGCGACAGGGACGGCGTCGCACGACACGCCCGCCAGTTCCCAACTCTTGCCATCGACCAACGCGAAGAACCGAAGCGACCCCAATTGATCGCGGCTCGCGACGGACTCGTTCCATGCGAGATGCTCGGTCCCGTTGATCCGCACCGGTTGGTTGGTTGCCGGCGCCGGCGTGGGCTGTGGGGACGATGGGCCGCAGGCGGGCAGACCGATGACCAGCAGGAGTGCGGCAAGCCTCTGGTGAGATCCCATCTCGGAGGCCATCATAGCGCGAGAGCGCTCTGGTTGAGTCCTTCGATGCACAAATGCGGCAACGTATTCGTGCCCTCAGGACTTGGTGCTGAGCGAGCAACACCGGCCGCGTGCGCCAATTGCGGATTGTGGCCGTAGTTGCGAGTCGAAGTGCTGAGGTTGTTGGCGACAGGAGCCGGCGGAGGCTGCGGAGCGGCGGAACGGAGAAGTTTGGCACGAAGACAAAGAGGCACGGGACAGAACCCCGTGCCTCTTTGCACAGTCAGTCGGCCTGACGGGTGTCGTCGGCTACTTCTTGGCGCGACGGCGAGCGGCGGCCGCGAGGCCGATCAGGCCCGTGCCGAGGAGCATCAGGGAGCCTGGCTCCGGGACCAGCGTCAGCATGTCCTGGACGCGGTTGGGATCGCCATATACGCTCGAATCGAAACCCAGGACCCGCACGTTGCCGATTCCGGACCACTTGCCGGCGGCGATCGCGGCGTCCGCATCTGTGACGAGAGAGTTGATTCCGCCGGGCGGGTTCTGCCCCTGGAAGTACCAGATGGCGTGCTGGTACGCATTCGCCGTGGCGTCATCCAATACGTTCCCGCTGCCCGGGTAATACAACTCCCGGAACTGCGTGTAAAGGAACGCCGCCCCTGCCGACAGCGGAAGCGGACCGGCGAGCGTCGGGTACCCTGTATTCCCGTTGATGGAGACGGTGTCCAGCCGGGTGACGGTATACGGGCTGCCTGGATAGAAGACTTCCTTGTCCTCGATGCAGAACGTGAGGAACTCGTAGCCCGTCCCGACGACCAGGAACGACCCACCCTGATCCGCGCCGCCAGTCGACTGGTAGACTCTGACGACGTCGCCTACCGAGATGGGATCGAGCAACGGCCCCGCGGTGGCGCTGGCCATCGGCAAGAGTGCCAGCAGCGCGAGGATGAGAATGAGTTTCTTCATGCGGAACCCTCCGTCGCCTTCCGGCGACTCGTTTGAGGAAAGCGAGAGGCGGCGGACTCCAATGAGTGCCAAGCCAGCCTGAAGACCACCAGACACCAGCATTACAGCAATTGATGTACCTCTGCGTGAGCGGCCTCACGACCGGCACGGCTGCGCAGCTAAGACATTGCAAACTAACGTTTTGGACCCGTAGTCCCACGCGCGGTGAGAGTAGCGAAGTCACTCTGCAGGATGACTTCTTTCGGCGTAAGCGGGAAGTAGGATGAATCGCAGGAGCGGGGATCGAGGAGCGGAAAAACAACGAGGGCACGGAGAAGGACCCCGTGCCCTCGCGATGTCAGGCGGCTTGGCAGACGTCCAACTACTTCTTGACGCGACGACGCACCGCGGCGGCCAGGCCGATCAGGCCGGTGCCGAGCAGCAGCATGGAACCCGGCTCAGGAACCTGTGGGCCCATGAAGCCCTGGACCTCGGTACCCGCCGTCGTGCCCGCTGCCGGATAGAAGAGCCTGAAGTAGGAGGCGTCCGCCGCGGCCACCGCGTTGGCATTGGTCAGCGCGAGCAAGTAGCTGTTTGCATGGTCCACCAAGGCGCCGGAGCCGTTCACGTACACTGAGCCCGCGCCAGACGTGACGCTGGTGTCGGTGTCCCAAACGGCATTCCAAATTGCAATCCCAAGAGCGCCACGATCGATCCCAGCATGGTTCGCGTAGGTGTTATAGAGGAGCGCAGCCCGTTTGCCCGCGTCCGCCGCGAAACCGAAATTGCTGGGGAACGTCGCCCAGTCGTTGGCCATGCTGAGCGGACCCTCGTAGCGGTACGTGTTGGGCAGGTTGTCGATGTTCAGATCGGACACGCAGTACGCGTCGAACTTCCAGCCGTTGATGTCGAACGGTACGGCACCGATCCGAACGCCGCCATTGTAGAAACTAGCCAGGTGGACACTTGCA
This sequence comes from Vicinamibacterales bacterium, assembly GCA_036504215.1. Classification (NCBI taxonomy): domain Bacteria; kingdom Pseudomonadati; phylum Acidobacteriota; class Vicinamibacteria; order Vicinamibacterales; species Vicinamibacterales bacterium. The sequence continues at coordinate 32,265 of DASXVO010000037.1, forward strand.
ACTCCGTCGGTCCAGAAGCCGGCGTTCACAATGCCGTCGGCGCGGGCGCTCGCCGCAGGGACCAGCGCCAGCACGGCGAGGAGAATGAGAAGTCTCTTCATGCGTAACCCTCCGTCGCCTTCTGGCGACTCGAATTGAAATGAAGCGAGAGGCGGCGGACTCGAGTGAGTGCCAAGCCGGCCTGAGGACCACCAGACACCAGGAGCAAAGCAATTGATGTGCCTCCTCGTGCGGGGCTTCACAACCGGTACGGTTGGGCAGTTAAGGCACTGCACAATAACGTCTTAAACCGGCTGCCCGAGGCGCGGCAGGGATTACGAAGTCAGTCTCCAGGGCGACTTCTGTCGGCGCAGGCTGGAAGTTAAGGTGAATCGCGGCCGCAGGGTTGAAGGACCGTGTGAACACCGAGGGCACGAGGAGTTCTCCCCGTGCCCTCGTGAAGTCAGGCGGCTTGGCAGACGTTCAACTACTTCTTGGCGCGACGACGCACTGCGGCGCCAAGCCCAATCAGGCCGGTGCCGAGCAGCAGCATGGAACCCGGCTCGGGAACCTGGGGTCCCATGAAGCCCTGGTACTCGGTTCTCCTGTCGTTCAGGTTGTAGATCTGATAGTAGGCGGCGTCCGCCGAGAGGACGTCGTTCGCGCCGGCATTCTGAAGCGCCGTCAGATAGCCATTCGCGACGGCGATGCGGCCCGAGCCGGCGTTGCGGATGTAGACACTGCCTGCCAGATTGCTCACGCTGAAGTCGTTGTCGAATACCGCGTTCCAGATGGCGATCTGAAGGGCTTCCTTATTGACGCCAGGCATGGTCGCGAAGTTGTTGTAGAGCCATGCGCCCTGATGGCCCTGCAGGGCCGTTCCCGCGGGCACCTGGTGACCCGGCCAGTCCGTCGCCATGCTGCCTGGCCCCGTGTACCAGAAATCCGCGCCGCCGCCGAGCGAGATGTTCAGGTCGGAGACGCAGTACGCGTCGAAGGTCAACGTGCCGATCCGTGCGGGGACCGTGCCGACGTAGACGCCACCGGCATAGCCCGGCAACGCCATGTCTTCGACGCCACCGGGCGTCCATCCCCCGAGATGAATGATGCCGTCCGCCCGGGCACTGGCGGCCGGCACGAGCGCCAGGATCGCGAGAATGAGAATGAGTTTCTTCATCTGTAACCCTCCGTCGCCTTCCGGCGACTCGTTGGAGTAAAGCGAGAGGCGGCGGACTCGAGAGCGAGTGCCAAGCCAGCCTGAACACCACCCGACGCCAGGACTTCAGCAATTGACGTGCCTCGCTCGCGGCGCTCGACGACGAGGGTCATAATGGCTTCAAGACATTGTGTCTAAATGGTTTGTTAGGCGATCACGCGATTTGCATGGCGGAACAAGGTCGCCCATGGGGCAGACTTATATCGCCATGGTTCAATTATGGTTGACTCGTTGGGCCCGATCCGCTGGCCACGGCTGGAAGTGAGCGGCCGCCAAAGGGTGCCGCGACCGTACACGAAAAACGGAGGACCCCGTGAGGTCCTCCGCCTTCAAAAGTCCACGTTCGCGTGAGGCGCCGGGCGATTGCTACCGGCGTGTCCGACGCCGCACCGCTCCGGCGAGGCCGATCAGGCCGACGCCGAACAGCATCAGCGAGGCCGGCTCCGGAACCTGGCCCGGAATCACGAAGTCCTGGCCGCCGACGCCAGAGCCCGGAAAGTCGAGCCAGATTGCGTTTTCGTGCTGGTTGGCGCTCAGGCTGGCCCAGGTCGATGCGTTCGTCCTGATGTCGTTGCTCACCGAGAACCACGTCGGGTCCAGGCGGGGATAGAGAACCATCCACAGCGCCACCTGCAGCGTCGCCGCATCCTCGTTGGTCTGCACCAGCGGGGCGTAGTGATTCGCCAGCCACGCCGCGTGGGGGCCGGTGCCTGCGGCCACGTACGGCGGGTTCCCGGCCGTCGGGAGGTCCGACATGAAGCGGCGCTCGACGTTCCAGCCGGACGGCGCGTTGAAGTCGGTGAAGAGGTCCACGCAGTAGCCCAGGTACTCGTGGTTGTTCCAGTCGATCCGGATTTCGCCCACGTAGAAGTTGCCGTTGAGCGCCGGCAGCACGACCTGATCCCCGTCCTTGACCTGCGGGATGTTGATTCCGGCTACCACGCGCCGCCCCATGCCCGGGACGTAGATTGAATCAGCTTTGGCGGCGACCGGCACCAGGCAGGCGACGATGGCAAGGATGAGAACCAGTTTCTTCATGACGTCGGGCCTCCAGGTCGTCTGTGACGACCAACAGCACATCCGCAACACCGAATGCTCATCCATATAGCAACGGTTGTGCCAGGCTGCAATGAAGGCGCTCGACTTAGAGTAAGCTATTGATAATGAGTATCTTATATCATTAGTGCATGTCGTGGATGGATCCAGGCGATGACAGAAGGCTGCGCGAGAGATACCTTTTGTCGCTGAAGTGAAAATATGGCGGACTTCTGAGGCCGCGGACGCGGCGTCTCGGCTGGATCTACTTGAGCTTGGCCCTCAGCGCCTTCACCTCCTCACGCCCCTCGAGCGCCGCGTCGAGGCGCACCGCCTCCGCGAGCGCCGCCGCCGACCGGTCGAGCATCCCCAGCGCGCCAAACACGACCGCCGCATGGAACTGCACCTCCGCGTGATCCGCCGCCTTCGGCAGCAACTGGGACAGTAGTCTCCCCGCATCCTCGTCGCGCCCGCAGAGATGCTGCACCCACGCGAGCGTATCGACCACATTCAGATTCCCTGGCGCCAGCGCGTACGCCCGCTCGGCATACGCCAGTGCGTCGGCCGGCTGTTTCTTGCGCACCGCCAGGGCGAACGCGAGGTTGTTGAGCGAAATCGCCTCGTTGGGCCTGCCCGCCACCACCTTCCGGTAGGTCTCGATCGCCTTGTCGTACTCGCCGCCCTCGTCGTACAGCGTGCCAAGCAGGACCTGCGCCGTGACCAGGCGGGGATCGAGGACGGTCGCCTGTTCGAGCGCCATCCGCGCGCCCGGCTTGTCATCCTTGGCCAGCCGCACCTCCGCCCGGAGGAAGCTGCGGGCGGCGTCCGGCTTCACCGCCGATGCGGCAATAGTCTGCAGGCGGCGGGCCGAAAACAGGGCCGGCAGCTCGGTGGTCGCGTCGATGCCCTTGTCGATGTCCGTGGGCTGCAGGGCCTGGCGCGGGAAAGGCGTGCAGAGGGGGTCGCCAACGACGACCGTCTGCCAGCCGAGATACGGCATGGCCAGATAGAACGATTCGGCCAGGTTGAACCCGGAGAAGTACGCGGGGAACAGGACGTTCGGCCGGATCGTCGCGTCGAGGTACGGTTCCGCCACGTGCCCCGCGATGCCGGTCACGCCGTCGCGAATCAGATCGCCCGCCAGCGACTGGGGCGAGTCCGCGAAGAACGTCTTCCGATCGGTCCACGTGCCGATCTTCCACTCCGCGGGGGGCTCGCGAAATGTTCGCGCGTCCGTGCTGACAAACGTCGCAGCAATCGCGCCCGGGACGAACTCGATCCCAAGGTGCCGGGCCGTAATCGACGGGTCACCCGATCCCCACGAGTAGTACCCCAGCACGTCCTTCTCGCTCGTGAGCACGCGGCTCGTCGTCTCGAGCACGGTCCGATCGCCGAAGCCACGTGCGGCCATCCAGTCCGCTGTCGCGCGCAGCCACTGATTTCCGCCGGCGTCACCGAATCCGGCCTTCTGATCGAGGAGAACCCGGCCGGTGCTCACCGGCGCGATCGCTCGATCGATCAACCCCTTGACGTCCTCGAACGTGTAGCCGTCGAGCCTGGTGACCAGGAAGATATCGAACGACTGGTGGCTGAAGAGCCTCGCCTGGGCGACCGGAGCGTCTCCCAGGTAATAGGGGTTGGCCACACGGCCCACCACTGGGACCAACGTGCCCGTCAGCTTCCGGTAGAGCAGCGCCAACTCGGAATCAACGCTCGCCATCGTACCGTCGCGGCCCGCCGTGCCCTTGATTCGAAGCGGCACGCCCTTGGTGAGCACGATATAGAGGATGCGGTCGACGGCGCTGTTCCGCTGCAGCCATTTGGCCAGGGGTGTTTCGATCTGTGTCTCGAAGATGCCGCGCTCGACCTCGTCGGCGGCGTCGGTTCGAATGCGGCAGACCTGGCTCTGCGGCACATGTCGGCGCCCGGCGTAGTACTCGCCGACACGCACGGAATCTGGCGAGGACTCGTTGACGACCAGCAGCACGTTGTCCGCGGTCTGGGCCGCGGCGAGCCAGGGGAGCAGCAGCAGGACGATCGCAACAGCCCCCGTGCGGGCGTGTCGGCGAATTGAGGTTGGAGTGGGAAGCGGCCGGGGACGACGGGGCGAAGGGATGGGCGGCATCGGGCCAATGATAGCAGCACCGACCGACGAGAGCGGTGCTGTCGGCGTGAGGAGGAGATCAGGCCTTCGGGAATCGCACCTCGGCAACCGGCCCCGCCACCGGTTCGTCGTCCGCGCCTGCGGCTGCGGCGGTGTGATGGTGCTGGATCGCGCTGCCCGCGGACATCTCGATGCGGACCGAGTACGACACCGGCAGCCGGGTCAGCACGTCGTTGATGGCCGTGAGCATGACCGGCGCCAACCGGCTTTCATCTTCTGGCGTCAGCGACGAGACCAGATGGATTTCCATGGCATTCTCCTGGCTTCCCCCGGACGAGTTACCACCTCCTGCAGAGCAAAGCCCGTTCCGTCGCGGCCATTGCCGCACCTGTTGAAAGATGGAGCAAAATCGACTTTCGGTCTGTATGAGTCCGAAACAAGGTGCAAAATAGATACCCTATAGTCACGGTTTTCGCGGACTCCTCGTTCGTGAGACTAGCAGTCTTTAGGTGTACCTCGGGCAGACTTTATTCGCGGCAGGCATGCCGAACCCCCGTTTGGCGGCGCTCTGAGCCACGGCGGAGCTTGGCACGGAAGCTGCCTCCTCCTGGTCAATCGTGTTTCTGCTCGTGTCAATCATCGGCCACTGGCGTCAACCGCGTTCTTGTGCCGTCATCACGTGCTGACTGTTGAACTCAACGAGACTGATCTTCGTCGGCTGGAGGACATCTGGCCAGACGTCGAGCGCGCCGCCGACGAAGGTGCCGCGGCCGCGGTCTTCGTGGACCGCGTCTCCCACGCGCTCGCCGGCCAGCGACGGTGTCAGCAGCTCGTGGCCGACCTCTACAACTTCTCCCGTCAACTCGCGCACGCCTCCGAGCCCGCCCGCCTCCACCAGCTCATCGTGTCCACCATCGCCGATCACGTCGGCGCGCAGCAGGCGGGCCTCGCGTTGTTCGACGATGCGACCGGTCGGCTCAGGGTCGTGGCGACGCGTGGCTACCCGTCGGTGTTGGTCGAGGATCTGCGGATTCCCCCGGGCACTGGCGTCATCGGTGAGGTATTCCTCACGCGAACCCCGCTGCTCGTGGTCGATGCCGCGCGTGAGCGGCGAGCACCGCGGCGGCTCCGGTATCGGACCGGATCGTTCATGGCCGTGCCGCTATTCGCCGATGCCGTGGGCCTCGGCGTCCTCACGCTGGCCGATCGCCAGGACCGCCAGCCGTTTACCCGTGGCGACCTGACCCTGGCGCGGGCGCTGGCCGCTCCGGTCGCGCTGAGTCTGGCCTCGGCACGGTATGCGGGCAAGGCACGCGAGATGGCGCACGCTGCCGCCGTGGACCCTCTCACGGCGCTCTTCAACCGGCGCTACTTCGAAACTCGTATCGACGAGGAAATCCAGCGCGCCCGCCGCTACGGCCTCGACCTGGCGCTGCTCGTGATCGACGCCGATGATTTCAAGGCGCTGAACGACCTGCTCGGGCACCTGGTGGGCGACCGGGTGCTGAAGGCAATGTCCGACACGCTGCGCCGATCGGTGCGTGCGTTCGACGTCTGCACGCGCTTTGGCGGCGAGGAGTTTGCGATCCTGATGCCCGGCAGCAACGGGGCCAGCGCCGTCCAGAGCGCCGAGCGCATCCGCCAGCGCATCGAGCAGTACCGATTCGATCCGCTCCTGGTTCCTCCCGACATCCATCCCACGATCAGCGTCGGTGTCGCCGTGCTCGGCGCCGACGATTCCGTCCAGGAACTCATCGCCAACGCCGACCGTGCGCTCTACGCCGCCAAGGCGGCGGGGAAGAACTGCGTCAAGCTGGCAAGCGAGTAGTCGCTCGAATTCATCCGGAACTCTCTTCTTCAAGACAAAAGTCGCCCGGGGCCGAGACTTCCAGATTCATGCAATTGGTCAGGATGCGACACGCATCGGCGGAAGTCCTTTCAGTTGCTTGTGTTGCCGCAGCTCATCTCAGAACCGTCTCCGGATGTGAACCGGCACGGATAACGCTTAGTGGTTGGCCCACGCAGGGTCGGCACGACGGTCCGGCCACCGGCGCTCAACATATTGCTTAGGGTTCGCCACCGGCGGTGGTCGAGCCGAGGAGGAGATGGCTTATGAGACTCGCGCTTCGGATCGCGTTGGGTTTGGCGCTGGTTGTGTGCATGGCACAGAGCAGCCAGGCCGCCCCGTTTACCTTCGGTTCCGGCACGTACTATGTTGACTACCTCGGAAACGACGCGCCGGCGCTTGGCAGCTGGGACATCCTGTCTGTCCACGGCCTGACCGGATCCTTCGTTCTGGTGCCGTTCACTCCACAGTTGGTGAAGGTCAACGAGTACACGTTCACTGCTGGTCCCAGTTCGTACGGAACTCCGTCTTTCCTCGGTGATGCGAAGTGGAGCTTCGACTTGGGTTTCGGGCCCTCCCAAATCACCCACCCGTACGCAGGACAAATCGGCTCCTCCGATACCTTCTACTTTCTGCAGGGGAATCAGTTTGCCTTTAGTACTCCCTATGGAACCGTGCTGGTGACGCCAATGGCAACGGCGCCGATCACGAACGGGGGAGGCGACATGAGGGGCGATATCTATGCCTCCGTCGAACTTGTCCCCGAACCGGCTACTCTCTCCCTGCTCGGCCTCGGCCTGGTGGGTCTGGCGCGCGCGGCGCGTCGCCGGAAGTAGGAACGAGAGGAACTCGTCATGCCCAGCCTCCTTCGGCGACTCACGTTCGCCGTGCTCATCCTGATTTTCGCCGGCGCTGGCGTGGCCAGCGCTGACACGTTCAAGTTCGAGCCCAAGCCCGGCCAACTCACTGTGTTTCCGCACGGCTACTGGTGGGTGTGGGGCATTGAGTGGACGCTCCCTGCCGGGCAGAAGATCGCGTCGGCAGAGTTGACGTACACGAACATCTACGACTTGACCGGCGGGGCGAACACGCTGTATTCGCATGTTCTCGACACGCCGCTCGTGTCCGGACCGGGGACCACCGGGGGGAAGGTGACGTCGGGCTACCACAGCGACGGCAACGACTACTTTGTCTCCCACTACCTTGCCGGGAACCTCCTCCTCGGTACGGACAGTCTGGGGCACGTTCCCCCGGGCCAGATAGTCCATCACGTTGTCCCGGCTGCGGAATACGCCTGGCTCGCCGACGGCAAGTTCGGGATTGGAATTGATGCGGAGTGTTTCTACCTGAACAAGGTTGTCAGCCTTGAGATCGCCACGATTCCCGTCCCGGAGCCGGCCACCCTCTCCCTCCTCGGCCTCGGCCTGGTGGGTCTGGCGCGCGCGGCACGTCGCCGGAAGCAGTAGCTCCTCAACTCTTCTTCGCTCGTTCGCGACCTGGGGCCACCACCGCGGTGGCCCTTTTTCTATTGAGGTCCCGTAGGCCTTCCAGCCCGCGCCCTCGGTTCCGTTGACGTGGGATTCCCTCGGCGGTACACTGAATGGCTCTATTAGGCTGACTATTTTCGACCGATACGTGGAATAAGACGCTGGCGCGGTGGGAGAGACCCCTGCCCAGTCCAATTACCAGATGGCAACAGAGGGCGAGCAGCTTATCGGGTCCAGTTCGGCGATTGGCGAACTGCGTGCGGAGCTCGAGTACGCGGCCCGTTCCGACGCGAAGATCCTGATCACCGGCGAGAGTGGCGTCGGCAAGGAAGTCCTCGCCCGTCTGATTCACAAGCACAGCAACCGGGCGCGCGCGCAGCTCGTGACGATCAACTGCGCGGGCCTGCCCGATTCCCTCCTCGAGTCGGAGCTGTTCGGTCACGTTCGCGGGTCGTTCACCGGCGCATACCGCGACAAGCCAGGACTCCTCGAGACGGCCAACGGCGGCACGATCTTCATGGACGAAGTGGGGGAGATGAGCCTGCGGATGCAGGCGCTCCTCCTGCGCTTCCTCGAGAGCGGAGAAATCCAGCGCGTGGGCGCCGAGCGCGCCCAGGCCCGCACGAACGTCCGCGTCGTCGCCGCCACGAACCGCAACCTCACCGAGCGCATCGCGTCGAAGGACTTTCGCGAAGATCTCTACTACCGGCTGAACGTCATCCACCTGACGATGCCGCCGCTCAGGGAACGCCGCGAGGACGTGCCGGAGCTTCTCGACTACTTCATCGACTTCTACAGCACGCGCCACACGCTGCCGGTGCCGCGCCTCGCGCCCGAAGCGCTGGCGCAGCTCGTCGCTTACAACTGGCCGGGCAACGTGCGCGAGCTGAAGAACTTCGTCGAACGCCTCGTGCTCCGCGCCCGCAGCGGTCTCATCACGCCCGCCGACCTGCCGATGGAGATCATGCCGCCGCCCCAGGTGGCCATCCGCGAGCCGGTGCGCGGCGCCGCGATCGAACGCATGTACGACCGCATGATCAACGGCCACGAGTCGTTCTGGGGTGTCGTCTACGAGCCGTTCATGGCCCGCGACATGACGCGCGACGATCTGCGCGCGATTGTCAGCCGGGGCCTGGAACAGACGCGAGGCAGCTACCGAATCCTGGTCCAGATGTTCAACATGCCGGAAGGCGACTACAAGCGCTTCCTCAACTTCCTGCGCAAGCACGACTGCCAGATGCCGTTCCAGCGGTTCAGGAGCGTCACGGTGCGGCGTGACCACGGGAATGGCGAGGATACGGTCGCCGCAAACGAGCGACGAGGGGCCGGCGTATGACAGAGTCCAAGAAGATCCTCGTCGTCGATGACGATCGCCAGGTCCTGCGGTATCTGACGGAAGTGCTGACCGAGGCGGGCTACGACACGACGGCCTGCGATCGGTTCCAGGATGCGAAGACGCTGCTCGCGACGACGCGCCCCAGCCTGCTCCTGACCGACATCCGGCTCGGGGCCTACAACGGCCTGCAACTCGCCATCTTCGGACGCGACCGCCACCCGAACATCCCGATCATCGTCCTCACCGGGTACGAGGATCCCACGCTCAGAGAAGAAGCCGCCCACTCGGGCGCGCTGTTCCTCGTGAAGCCGGTCAAGCGCGCCATTTTGCTCGCGTCCATCGAGCAGGTCCTCGGCGAAAAGCCGCCGCAGACATAAGCCACAACGATTAGGAAGCGCGTCGGGCGCCCGCTGGGGCTTCCGCCGACGGAGCGGGGCGGGCCTCGCACCGCTCGGCGCTGTCCTGGCGAAGCCTCCCGGCGGCGGCTCTCCGTCCCCTGATAGGCCGCGGGGGGAGAGGACGGGGTGGAGCCCCCATACCCCCACGGCCAGATCACCAGGCCACCGCCGTCCGGCTCGGGGCCCTGACGAACGTGGGCGGTCTACGCCGTGCTTTGCGAGACCCGGCCCGCTCCGTCGGCGGCCGTCGCGCGCCTGTTCGTGTTCGTCCTACTGCATCGCGGCCAGCGCGTCGAACGACGGGTCCGGAGGATCGGCGGAGCCGACGATCGAAGACGAGCGATTCGGGGCCGGCTCGACGTCCCAGAGATCCAGGTCGTACGCCAGATCGAACCGACCGGGTAGATTCCCATCAACTGGACGAATCGGCGCACCAGGTTCTGTTCGAACTCCGCCTGGCGCGGGCCATGTGTCGCGCCACGACCAGCCCAAGATTCCAACGTCCCGACGAGGCCGAGAACAAAAGGTACCCAAGGGCGAGACTTGTCGTGCGCAATCGGTGGGCCCGCCTGGCGTCGTCTCTCTCAGACCGTGTGACCATAAGCCTCCTATTTAACTAGATTTAGTTGGATGAGAGACCGTTCCGCGTGGTCCCACTGCTCAGGTGGCACGACACTGGCTTGAGGACAGAAGGCGCCCTCGTCTTGTTCGCCACCCTTGGTCTCAATCGTGAGGATTAATGATGAAGAGACTGTTCGCGTTGCTCGTCGCAATAGGACTCGCGTCCCTGTGCGGGACGGCTGAGGCCGCCACGATTACCCTCAACGGCACGGTTGCGGTCAGCATCGGTGCGATCGGCTCATCGGCTCAGGCAAGCGTCGGCTCAGGTTCCTGGGTGGCCAACGGGACGAATAAGTCTGAGCTCTACATGACCCCAGCCATGCTCTTTGGGGCCGGGTCGAACTTCAAGATCAGTGACATCGCTGGCTTCAGCTGGAGCACGTTCAAAGCCACGACGGGAGGCTCTGCCCCGGACTGGTACCTGACCCTCTACACGACAACCGACACTGTCGGCGACGACGCCACTTGGTACGGCCGCAGGCTCACCTTCGAGGGGCTCTACGCGAACAACTTCAGCACGCCTGCCAACACGTGGAACACGTATCAGTCTGGCGCCGGCACGAACCAGGTCACGATGTACGACGGTAAGCGCGGCGGAAATCTGGGCTTCTACGGCGGTCCGACGCTCGCCGCAGTGCAGGCCGGTATCATCGACTGGGGTGCCTACCAGAACAGCGGCACCACGCAGCAGGTCGACTACAGCGGCGAGTACGTGAAGTACATCGTCCTGTCCACCGGCAATCCTTGGGCGAATGGCTTCACGGGCTATCTCGATGATTTCAACATCTCGCTGAATGGTGGCGCGTCCGCCCGAGTCGATCTCGAGCCCAACCCCGTTCCCGAGCCGGCGAGTCTCACACTCCTTGGCGTCGGTCTGGCCGGTGTGGCGCGTTTGGCTCGGCGGCGAAAGAGGTAGGCTGCAACGCGCGATTGCTGCCGTTCATATTCAAGCCGTGTTCGACGATGGCCGCCTGGATCATTGGGCGGCCATTTTTCTGGGCTGTGCCTCGAGTTGCCGATCAGGCAAGGTTTGGTGCGAGCACCTCGTTGGTCGCGGGTGTGGGCGCCGACGCCGACGGAGTGGGGCGGGTCTCGCGCCGCTCGGCGCTGTCCTGGCGAAGCCTCCCGGCGGCGGCTCTCCGTCCCCTGATAGGCCGCGGGCGGAGAGGACGGGGTGGAGCCCCCATACCCCCACGGCCAGATCACCAGGCCGCCGCCGTCCGGCTCGGGGCCCTGACGAACGTGGGCGGTCTACGCCGTGCTTTGCGAGACCCGCCCCGCTCCGTCGGCGGCCGTCGCGCGCCTGTGCCAGTTCGTCCTACTGCATCGCGGCCAGCGCGTCGAACGACGGGTCTGGAGGATCGGCGGAGCCGACGATCGAAGACGAGCGGTTCGGGGCCGGCTCGACGTCCCAGAGATCCAGGTCGTACGCCAGATCGAACCGGTGGCCGTCGGCGGCGAAGAGCACCCGCACGCGCGGCCGGTGCGGATCGGGGGGGTAGGGCTTGAGCACGACGCCGATGGCGCCGGTGTTGAGACGCACGACCGAACCGACCGGGTAGATTCCCATCAACTGGACGAATCGGCGCACCAGGTTCTGTTCGAACTCGGCGCCCTCGTTGCGCTCGAGCACGGCCAGGATGCGATCGTGCGGGTAGGCCTGCTGGTAATTGCGCTTCGATCGCATGGCGTCGTAGACATCCGCGATCGTGCACAGCATCGTGCACAGGTTGAGGCCGTTGCGCGTGACGCCCTCGGGGTAGCCGGTGCCGTTCAGACGCAGGTGGTGCTCGAACGCGACGATCGCGGCCAGCGGCGCGATGTCCGCGGACCGGCGGAGGATCTCGGCCCCGTCGATGGGGTGGCGCCGCATGATCGCCAGCTCGCGGTCGTCGAGCGCGGTCGTCTTCGTGAGGATCTCCGCGGGCGTTCGCACCTTGCCGATGTCGTGCATCAACCCGGCGACGCCGAATTCCCGCAGCAGCGTCCCGTCGATGCCGAGCCCGCGCGCCTGCGCCATCACGAGCACGGACACGTTCACCATGTGTGTGAACGTGTAGCGGTCGGCGCTGCGGACCGCGGTGAGCGCCAGCAGCGCGCTGCGGTTCTGCGTGACGGCCTGCGCGAGGTCTCGGACCACGGGCTGGATCTCGGCGCAGCCGGACGCGGCGTCGCGCCCGGCGGCCTCCCAGGCCGCCTGCGCGGCAGTGGTCGCCTGCGCGTACAGGCGCCGGATCGTGACCATGTCCGCCAGGCTGGTCTCCACGTCCTGCTCGACGCGCACGAGGCCCACGCGGACGTGAGGCAGGTCGGCCCACGGCGCCTCGTCGGACGCATTGATCTGCAGGCGCTGACAGATCCCGTTGACCGCGGCTACCAACTCCTCGGGCGTCGCGCCGCGCTCGACCGTGATCCGCTCGATCCCGCGAGCCTTCAGCCGCTCGAACAGTTCGCCCAGGATCTTCGCGCCGTCGGGGAGCGGCAGGTCGTCCACGACCAGCTCGTCTGCCACCAGTGCCAGCGACACGGCCGGCAGGTCGGTCAGCAATCGGGCGACCACGTCCGCGAATGCGTTGATGTTTCGGACGACGAGGGGATGCCCGGGAGCATAGAGCTGCGCGCCCCGCAGCGCGGCGGCGAAGCGGCGCACCAGTTCGTCGATCAAGGCGTGGCGGCGTGTCAGTTGGTCGGCCATGACGCTTCGTGTCCGGAACTACTCCTTCAAATAGGCCCTGGCGATGCGGCGCACACCAAACCCGCCGCTCGTCGCCGCTTCCCTCAGGGCGTCGAGCGCGGCGGCCGTCTTCATGCGTCCAAGGGCGGCGGCGGCCGCCGTCCGCACCTCGCGGGTGGCGAACGGGGTCCACCAGCGACCCATGTGGAGCGCCTCGGTGAGGACCGCCACGGCGTCAGGTCCGCCTAGCGCGCCAAGCCGGGACAGCGCGCTCAAATACACCTCGCGGAGCGGGCCACGCGCGTCGCAGGTGCGCACGATGTGGCAGAAGAGCGGCGTGGCGCGATGGTCGCGCGTGGAGTCCATTTCCTGCGCCACGGCAGCCCGCACCCGCCCGGTATCCGATAGCAGCACGCGCTCGAGCAGACCGAACGCCTCGTCGCTGGCGATGGCGATGAGCGCCCGCACCGCGTCGCGCTGAACGGTCGGGTCCGCGTCGTTCAGCATCTCCTCGAGCACGACGGTGGCCTCGTGGCCGCCGAACGAGCGAAGCAACTGGACCGCCGTCCGGCGCACGCTCGGCAGCGGTGACTGCCGCAGTTGGTCCACGGAGTGCCGGCCGTCGGCGCCGAATGCCAGGAGGAGATCCGTCATGCGCTGGCGCGCGCGGGCCCGGCCGTCGGCCGACAGCGTCTCGGCCAGGCGCGGGATCAGCGACGGGCCAATCGCGGTACACATCGCCATGATCTCGGTGAACTCGTCGTCGCGCGCGGTGTTGAGGTGGAACGCGAGCTGCGGCATCATCTGGCCCGCCACGAGCGTCTCGATGGCGGCGGCGGCGGGCTGGGCGCGCGGCGAGGCGTCGCGGGCGTGCGCGGACAGCGCCTCGGCGAGCTGTCGGGCTCCGGCGAAGTCGCCGATGGCCACCAGGTCGTCGGTGCCCGTGACGACGATCGCGGCCAGTTCCCGCCAGCGATCGAGGTCGGTTTCGACGGCCAGCAGATCGAGCAGGAGCCGCAAGTCGAGCCTTCGGACGGCAACGTCGCTGACGCTCTTGAGCCAGGCCGAGATCCGTTCCGGCGGATCGTCCCTCACGTGCTCGAGCTCGAGCGCACGGGCTCGCGCCGCGGTCATCTCCTGGTCGTAGGAGTCCGACACCCACGCGGCGTCGTTGTACGACACCAGCATCTCTTCGACGTGGGACCACATCTGGTCGAAGTCGGGCTCGGATCCGAGCGCCGAGGCCTCGAGCTCCACGCGTGCGCGCCGGGCGACGCTCTCGCGCCGCTGTGCGTCGGGCACGAGCGCCCGGAAGGCGTCGGCCAGCCGGGCGGTGCCTCCGTGCTCGGCGGCGACGGTTCGGGCGACCAGGCGGGCCACGGTCGATTCGGTGATCCTGTCGGTGACTTGCGCCGCGAACTGGGCCTCTTCTTCGTTGGTCGCACCGCGCGCCGCCAGCAGGTCGAGCACGAATGCCGGGGAGAGGCGGCTGGTGGCGCCAGCCATGTTGTCGAGCGCCTTGTCGAGGCCACCGGGATCGTGGCGCATGAAGAACCCCTTGACGCCCCGCATCGCGCGCAGGAGGCCGCTGGTGCGCGCGCGCAGGTCGTGATCGGGATGGGCCTGTTCGGACTGCGCGAAGAACTCGCCGAGCCGGTCCGGATCGCCCGCAATCTCGGTCAGCGCGCGGAGCGTCTCCTCGTCGAGGTCGAGCGCGTCCGATCGCAGGCAGCGCGCGATGATGACGTCCCAGGACGCCCGCTCGCCCGACAGGCGCTCGCGGACGATGCTGCTGTAGTCCAGCTCGGTCAGCTCGAGCCCGTACCCGCCGGCCGTCGTCCAGGCTCGGACGATGCCGCCCTTGGTTCGCAACTCGAGCGGATCGCGTCCGACCAGGCCGAGGAAGATCCGCCACGATCCGGCGTCCACGTCCGCGCCGACGACCAGTTCGCCGACGAGGTGGCCGTGGAGGAGCCGGGCAAACTCGGCAATGGCGGAATCGGGGCGTGCGGGCGCGCGGCCGCCGACCAGCAGGTTGTCGGGCAGCACCACCATCGAGAAGACCCCGTGCTCGGTGATGGAGGTCGCCACGCGGGCCAGGCGGCCGAGCGACTCCTCGATGGCCGGGTGCTCGGGCGGATAGAGGGCGAAAACCCGCGCCGCAGCTTTGCAGGCGCGGGCGAAGGCCGTCAGCTGGGCAGCGACGTCCGGGGCGAGAGCAGACTCCATCCTACCGGATTATCGGCGTGGGCCGGCCGAAGCTTGATATCGACTATACTTCCGCCCTATGCGTGTGACCGACATCATCCGGACCAAACGGGACGGCGGAGCGCTTTGCCGGGAGGAAATCGAGTTCTTCGTCGCCGGCGTCACCGACGGATCGCTGCCCGATTACCAGGCCTCGGCGCTGCTCATGGCCGTCGTCTTGCGGGGGATGACGCCGGAGGAGACCTCGTGGCTGACCGATGCGATGGTCCGGTCCGGAATCAAGGTCGATCTGTCGAGAATCCCGGGCATCAAGGTCGACAAGCACAGCACTGGTGGCGTGGGCGACAAGGCGTCGCTCATCCTCGCGCCGCTCGCGGCGGCATGCGGGGTGAAAGTGCCGATGATGTCCGGCCGGGGGCTGGGTCACACCGGCGGCACGCTCGACAAGCTGCAGTCGATTGCCGGGTTCCGGGTGGACCTGTCGCTCGAGGAGTTCACCGCGGCGCTCGAGCAGACTGGCGTGGCGATGATCGGGCAGACCGGGCAGATTGCGCCCGCGGACAAGAAGCTGTACGCCCTGCGCGACGTGACGGCGACGGTCGAGAGCATCCCGCTCATCACGGCGTCGATCATGAGCAAGAAGATCGCCGAAGGGATCGACGCGCTCGTGCTCGACGTGAAGACCGGCCGCGGCGCCTTCATGAAGACGGTGGATGATTCGCGGCGGCTGGCGCGGTCGCTGGTGGACATCGGCAACCGCTCGGGCGTGCGCACCGAGGCGTTCATCACCGCGATGGACGCGCCGCTCGGCGCGGCCGTTGGCAATGCGCTCGAGGTGATCGAGTGCGTGGAGACGCTCAAGGGACGCGGCCCGAAGGACCTCGAGGATCTGTCGGTTCTTCTCGCGGCGCGCATGGTGCTGTTCGCCGGGATTGCCACGACGCCCGAGGAGGCCGAGCGGCGGGTGCGTGCCGCGCTGACGTCGGGCGCGGGAGTCGAGAAGTGGCGGGAGATCGTGGCGCAGCAGGGCGGCGACCCGCGGACGGTGGACGACTACTCGCGCATGCCGTCTGTGACGACGCGCCGGATGGTGACCGCGGACCGCGCGGGCTTCCTGTCGGTGCTCGACGCGGAACTGGTCGGACGCGCGGGGCTCGCGCTCGGTGCCGGCCGGAGCAGGGTGGACGACCAGGTGGATCCGGCGGTCGGTGCCGTCGTCTTCGCACATCCGGGTGACCGGCTGGCCAAGGGCGACCCCATTCTCGAGCTGCACTATCGCCGGGAACGCGACCTGCCGGCGGCGCTCGACCTGGTCGGGCGGGCGATTGAAATCAGCGAGGCAGCGCCGACGGTGCTGCCGCTGGTCATCGAAGAGGTGAAGTAGGAAGCGCCGAGCGGAGACCTGTGCCGATTGCCGGGGAAGCTGGGCGATCTGGCAAAGCGCAACTGCGGGGCCCACGGCTCGGCGGCGGAGCCGGCTCGGGAGGAGATACGCACACGGCTCGGGGTCATAAGCCGAGCCGGGAGGCGTGTCGCCGAGCGAGCGCAGTGAGTCGAGGGATGCGGCCGGTTGTCGTCGAAGCAGTGCGTTGACCGAGTTCAAGGAGTCATCGTGAGCAGAGCCAAATCCAAGCCGGTCGCGCCACCAAAGTCCCGCCGGACCGAATTCCTGATCGTCGCCGCGGCCGTCCTCATCGCCGTGCTCGCGGCGCTGGCGGCGCAGTTCGGCGGCATGCCACGGGCCCAGGCCGTGGTCGGGCTGGTCGTCATCCTCGGGATTGCGTACCTGGCCTCGACCGACCGGCGGGCGATTGACATCAAGACCGTAGCCTGGGGCCTTGGCCTTCAGATCGTGTTCGCGCTGCTCGTGCTGAAAACCGAGGCGGGGCAGGCTGTCTTCCAGAAGCTGAGCGAGGGCATCACCGCGCTGCTCGAGTTTGCCAGCGTCGGGTCGTCGTTCGTGTTCGGCCCGCTCGGCAACAAGCAGGCCTGGCCGAAGATCATGACGACGGTGCTCGGTCCCGAAGGGGCGCAGTACTCGACGATCTTCGCGTTCCAGGTGCTGCCGACGATCATCTTCATCGCGGCGTTGTTCGCGATCCTCTACTACTTCGGCGTGATGCAGTTCGTCGTTCGCATCTTCGCATGGGGCATGCGCCGGGTGATGAAGGCGAGCGGCGCGGAGTCGCTGAACGTCGCCGCCAGCATCTTCATGGGGCAGACCGAGGCGCCGCTGACGATCCGGCCGTACCTGCCGGAGATGACCGAGTCCGAGCTGATGACCGTGATGACGTCGGGGATGGCGCACATCTCGGGTGGCATCATGGCGGCCTACGTGCTGTTCGGCATCGATGCCAAGCACCTGCTGACCGCCGTCATCATGACGGCGCCGGGCACGCTGATGATGGCGAAGATGTTCGTGCCCGAGACCGACTCGCCGAAGACGATGGGCACGGTGAAGCTCGATGTGCCGAGGACGGACGTGAACGTGATCGACGCCGCCGGCCGGGGTACCGGGGAGGGCCTGCACCTGGCGCTCAACGTCGGGGCGATGCTCATCTCGTTCCTCGCGCTCGTGGCGCTCGTCAACGCGCTGCTCGGCGTCGTCGGCGGCTTCGCGGCGACGCAGTTCGGCATGACGTCGATC
The DNA here is from genome assembly GCA_036504215.1 of Vicinamibacterales bacterium. Taxonomy (NCBI): domain Bacteria; kingdom Pseudomonadati; phylum Acidobacteriota; class Vicinamibacteria; order Vicinamibacterales; species Vicinamibacterales bacterium. The sequence goes on from DASXVO010000037.1 coordinate 49,816, forward strand.
GCCAACCTGAGCCTGCAGCAGGTGCTGGGCTGGGCGTTCGCGCCGGTCGCATGGGCGATGGGCGTGACGTGGAAGGACTCGCAGATCATCGGGAACCTGCTCGGCACGCGCATGGTGCTGAACGAGTTCGTGGCGTATGCGAGCCTCGGGCAGTACGCCGGGGCGACCGCCATCCACGCGGCCGGACCGCTGTTCGGGCAGCTCGATGCGAAGTCGTTCACGATTGCGACGTTCGCGCTGTGCGGCTTCGCGAACTTCAGCTCGATTGGCATCCAGATCGGCGGCATCGGGGCGCTGGCGCCGAACCGGCGTCACGACCTGGCCCGCCTGGGACTGCGTGCGATGCTGGCCGGCACCCTGGCGAACTTCGTGACCGCGACCATCGCCGGGTTCCTGCTGTGAGAGCGGGCTCCTGAATTCTGACTCCTGGCTCCTTCTGAGAGGCAGCACATGGCCTACTACGAGCAGGCGGCGGACGCAGCGGCGTTCGTGAAGGGCAAGGCTGGCGCCATGCCAGACGTGGCGGTGGTCCTCGGTTCCGGCCTCGGCGATTTCGTCGAGCGGGTGAGGCACGCGGTGATCCTGCCGTACGGCCAGATCCCCAATTGGCCGCCGTCGGGCGTCGTCGGTCATGCCGGCCAGTTGGTGCTCGGTGAGTTGTGCGGGAAACGTGTGGCGGTGCTCGCCGGCCGCGCCCACTACTACGAGGGCCACGACCTGAAGCGTTCGACGTTTCCAATCCGAGTGCTCGGGTTGCTCGGCGTCAAGACGGTGATCCTGACGAACGCGGCGGGCGGAATCAACACGGCCTTCGAATCGGGCGCGCTGATGGTGATCGACGATCACATCAACCTGATGGGCACCAACCCTCTCGTGGGGCCGAACGACGACAGGTTCGGTCCCCGGTTCCCGGACATGACCGACGCGTATTCGAAGCGCCTGCGGGCGATTGCGGATGCGGCGGCGCGGGCGCGCGGCGTGACAGTGGCCCACGGGGTGTACGCGGCGCTGCACGGCCCGAGCTACGAGACGCCGGCCGAGATCCGGTATCTGCGGGCGATCGGGGCCGACGCGGTCGGGATGTCCACGGCGCCCGAGACGATCGTGGCCCGCCACATGGGCATCGAGGTCCTGGCGATCTCCTGCATCACCAACATGGCGGCCGGCGTGCTCGACGCGCCGCTGAACCACGCCGAGGTGATGGCGACCGCGGCGCGCGTGAAGGACCAGTTCATCGCGCTGCTCGAAGGAGTGATTGAAGGAGTCGGGGCTGACGCAGTCAGTCTGGGCTGACGGGGGTCAGTCGAAGATCCAAGTCAGTCGATGACACTTGTCGGTCGGAGGACGGGCGGATCAGTCGGGGCTGGGCTGGGCCGCGAGGAGAGAACGTGGATATGGTTGATCCTCTGGTGAGAGCGGCGCGTGAGGCGCGGGAGCGTGCCCGCGCGACGTTCTCGCACTTCAAGGTCGGGGCCGCGCTCGAGACCGCGGACGGCCAGATCATCACCGGCTGCAACATCGAGAACGCCACGTACGGGCTGACGCTCTGCGCGGAACGCGTCGCCATGTTCAAGGCCCTCTCGGAGGGTCACGACACCTTCCGCCGCGTGGCCGTCGTCGCCGACACCGGTCAGCCGACGCCGCCGTGCGGCCCATGCCGCCAGATCCTCTGGGAGTTCGCAGGCGACATCGAGGTCGTCCTCGCCAACCTCACCGAAGAGAAGGGCCGCTACCGGCTCAAGGATCTGCTGCCGATGCCGTTCGATGCCAGGAGCCTGGAAACGTAGCGGAAGAAGGCGCTCAGTGCTCAGTACTTTTCAGTATCATTGGTTCTATGCTTCCAACCGTCGCGTGGCAGGACGATGTCGTGGTCATGATCGATCAGCGCAAGTTGCCGGGCGCTGAGGTGTACGTGAAATGCCGGACCGCGGCCGAGGTGGCCCGCGCGATCAAGACGATGGTCATTCGCGGGGCTCCGGCAATCGGCGTGTCGGCGGCGATGGGCATCGCGCTCGGCATGCGGAAGAGCAAGGCCACGGGCACGGGCCGCTTCACGGCGGAGTTCCAGAAGACGTGCGACCTGCTGGCGGCGACCCGGCCGACCGCCGTCAACCTCTTCTGGGCGATCGACCGGATGAAGAAGTGCTTCGCCTCGGCGGCGCAGGCTGGCGCCTCGGTGGACGAGATCAAGTTGAAGCTCGCCGCGGAGGCCCGCGCCATCCACGACGAGGACATCGAGTTCTGCCGCGCGATGGGGCGGTTCGGCGCCGACCTGGTCCCCGCCACGGCGCGTATCCTGACGCACTGCAACGCCGGCGCGCTCGCGACCGCCGGCTACGGCACGGCGCTCGGCGTCATCCGCGGGGCCGTGGAGCAGGGCAAGACGATCAGCGTGTTCGCGGACGAAACGCGGCCGTTCCTCCAGGGCGCGCGGCTGACGGCCTGGGAACTCACGCACGACGGCATCGACACGACGGTCATCACCGACAACATGGCGGCCACCTTCATGCGCCAGGGTCTCCTCGACCTGGTCGTCGTCGGCGCCGACCGCATCGCGGCCAACGGTGACGTGGCGAACAAGGTGGGAACATACGGCGTGGCCGTGCTGGCGCACGTGCACGGCATCCCGTTCTACGTGGCGGCGCCGAGCTCGACGATCGACCTCGCCACGGCCGATGGGTCCGGCATTCCGATCGAGGAGCGCCCCATCCGCGAGGTGACCCACGTAGGCACGACCCGGCTGACACCGGAACAGGCGAAGGTCCGGAACCCGGCCTTCGATGTGACACCGAACACATACGTGACGGCGATCATCACGGAGCGCGGCGTGTGGCGCGCCCCGTACGACGAAACGCTGAGGCAGGCGATGGTCGGTCGGTGATACTGGTCAGGCGAAGGCGCGGGTCGGTCGAAGATGCCGCTCCGGCTGAGAAGCGTCGGTTCCGACTTCCCAATGTTGATCCTTGGTATCGAGAGTTCGTGCGACGAGACGGCGGCCGCGGTCGTGGAGGAAACCGACGACGTGGCGCGGCCGTGGGTGATCCGGTCGAGCGCGGTCGCCTCGCAGGTGGACATCCATCGCGAGTGGGGCGGCGTCGTTCCCGAGATCGCGTCGCGCCAGCACGTGCGCGACATCTGCGGCGTGGTCGAACGCGCCATGTCGGACGCGCGGATCGCGCTGACGGATCTCGATGCGGTGGCGGTCACGCAAGGCCCGGGCCTCGTCGGCTCGCTGCTCGTCGGCGTGTCGTTCGCCAAGTCGCTCGCGGCGACGATCGAGCGCCCGCTGATCCCGGTCCACCACCTGGCCGGCCACATCGAGTCGCTCTTCCTCGACAACGGTCCGCTGCCGCTCCCGGCCGTCGTTCTCGTGGTCTCCGGCGGCCACACCAGCCTGTACCTGGTTCCCGCGCCCGGCGTCTACCGCCGGCTCGCGCGCACCCGTGACGATGCGGCGGGGGAGGCCTACGACAAGGTCGCCAGGTTGCTGGGCCTCGGGTATCCGGGTGGGCCGATTATCGACGCGCTGGCGCGCGAGGGCGACGACCGCGCGATCCCGTTCCCGGCGACGCGCATCACCCATCGCGATCGCAACGCGCCCGAGGCCGCGGGCCGGTTCGACTTCAGTTTCAGCGGGATCAAGACCGCGGTGCTGCGGCACGTGAGAGGGCGGGCGGGGGATGCGACCGACATCGCGTCGGTCTTCTCGCCGAAGGAGCGCGCCGACATCTGCGCCAGCTTCCAGCGGGTGGTCGTCGAGGCGCTGCTCGATCGGTTGTTCGAGGCCGCCTGGAGGTCCGGCGCGCGGAGCGTGGGAATCGCAGGCGGCGTGTCGGCGAACAGCCGGCTCAGGAAGGACGCCGCCACCCGCGGCGAGGAACTCGCCTTGCCGGTCTACCTGCCGACGCTCGCGCTCTCGACCGACAACGCCGCGATGATTGCCGCGGCCGGCCTGCGCCGTTTCCACGAAGGCGTTCGCGCGGGCTGGGACCTCAACGCGGACCCCGCGCTGGCACTATAGGCGACCGACCAGCGTCAGCTCCGACTTTCCCCCATCACCTTCACGACGACCCGCTTCTTCCGCCGGCCGTCGAATTCCGCGTAGAAGACCTGCTCCCACGGGCCGAGGTCGAGCTTGCCGTTCGTGATCGGCAGCATCACCTGGTGGCCCATCAGCGTCCGCTTCAGGTGCGCGTCCGCGTTGGTCTCCCCGGTCTGGTGATGCCGGTAGTTGCGCCCCGAGGGCGCCAGCTTCTCGAGCCACTCGCCGAAGTCGGCAATCAGGCCGTCCTCCCAGTCGTTCACGTAGACGCCCGACGTGATGTGCATCGCCGACACGAGCACCATGCCCTCGCCGACCCCGCTCCGCCGGACGATGTCCGCCACCTCGTCGGTGATGCGCACCATCTCCCGCTCCTCGCGGGTGTTGAAGAAGAGGTAGTCGGTGAAGACCTTCATCACACCTCCCGACGGCGCCAAAGGAAATACACCGGCACGCCGAGCAGCACGATGACGAGGCCCGGCCAGGTCGTGGACGTGCGGTACGCGAACAGCACCACCAGCAGCGTCGTCGCTCCGACGATGTAGAGGGCCGGCACCACCGGGTAGCCGAACGCCTTGTACGGCCGGTCGGCGTCCGGGCGCGTCGCCCGGAGGCGGAAGATCCCGCCGATCGTCAGGATGTAGAAGATGAACGCCGCCGAGATCACGTAGTCGAGCAGATCGTTGTAGAGGCTGCCGTACGTCTTGGTCGCCGGGTTGTACGTGCGCGGCAGCACCAGGAGCGCCGCCCAGATTCCCTGCAGCAGCAGCCCCCAGGCCGGCACCTTCGCCTGGTTGAGCCGCCCCGCCGCCTTGAAGAACACGCCGTCACGCGCCATCGCGAAGTACGCCCGCGCGCCGGCGAGGATCAGGCCGTTGTTGCAGCCGAACGTCGAGATGACGATGGCGATGGCCATGATCATGACGCCCAGGCCCGGGAACACGGTCTCGAGGCCTGCCGTGGCCACGCGGTCGGCCGGGGCGTGTTGAATGGCGCCGAGCGGCAGCATCACGAGGTAGGCGAGATTCGCGAGCAGGTAGAGCCCGATGACGACCGACGTGCCGATCGCCAGCGACAGCGGGATGTTGCGTCGCGGGTTCTTGACCTCGCCCGCGGTGAACGTGATGTTGTTCCAGGCGTCCGACGAGAAGAGCGACCCGGTCTGGACGACGCAGACGGCCACGAACAGGCCGAAGACGCTCGTGGCATCGAGGCCCGGCACGATGGGCTCGAAGCCGCGTGGCGTCCAGAAATTGCCGAAGTTCTCGGCCACCGCACTCGCGTGCCATCCGATCAGCAGGCCGATGCCGATGAGCAGCGCGAGCGCCAGCGTCTTCGCGCTCGTGAAGACGTTCTGGATGATCCGGCCGTAGTCGAGGCCACGCGTATTCGTCCAGGTGAGCACGCCGATCAGGACCACGCCGACCAGTTGGGCCCGCGAGAGCGAGATCGCATAGCCGGTTGACACGTGCACGACGGGGATGATGAACACGTCATCGGAGATCCACGGGAACAGCACACCGAGGTACTTGGCGAACCCGACGGCGACCGCGGCGATCGTGCCGGTCTGGATCACCATGAACAGCGTCCAGCCGTAGAGGAACCCCCAGAGCGGAGAGAAGGCCTCCCGCAGGTAGACGTACTGTCCGCCGGCCCGCGGCATCATCGCCGCCAGCTCGCCGTACGAGAGGGCTGCAGTGATCGTCAGGACGCCTGTGACCAGCCAGGCCACGAGCAGCCACCCCGGGCTGCCGACGCGCCTCGCCATGTCAGCCGACACGATGAAGATGCCCGAGCCGATCATCGAGCCGACGACGACCATCGTCGAATCGAAGAGGCCCAGCCCACGTTTGAATTCGGTGTCGAGCGTCGTCGCCGTCGTCTGCTGCGCCTGAGGCGTACTGGCCATGGTCACCCGCTCCTTCGAGATAGCTCACCGCCGGTGTCCGGTCGCCGTGGTTGTCACCTGTCGGGGGGCGAATATATCATGGCGGGACCATGAACACTCCGACACGCGATGCGGCCTGGGCCCTGTTGACCGAATACACGCAGAACGAGGCGTTGCGCAAGCACGCGCTGGCGGTGGAGGCGGCCGTCCGCTACTACGCCCGGTCGTTCGGCGAGAACGAGGAGGAATGGGGCGCCGTGGCGCTCCTCCACGACTTCGACTACGAGCGGTATCCGACGCTCGAGGACCACCCGTTTCGCGGCGCCGAGGTCCTGCGCGAGAAGGGATACCCCGAGTGGGTCGTCCGTGCCGTGTTGTCGCATGCCGACCACACCAATACCCCGCGAGCATCGCGCCTCGAGCACACGCTGTTCGCGTGCGACGAGATGGCGGGTTTCGTCACCGCGGCCTCCCTCGTGCGGCCGTCGAAGAGTGTCCTCGATCTCGAGGCCTCGTCGGTCGTCAAGCGGATGAAGGACAAGGCGTTCGCCCGTGCCGTGAAGCGAGAGGATCTGAAGAAGGGTGCGGAAGAGCTCGGTCTGCCGCTCGCGGACCACATCACCAACGTCATCGCCGGGATGCGGGAGCACGCGGACGCGCTCGGCCTCAGGGGCAGCCTGTGACCTCCGGCGGCCCGCGTGGCCAGAACCAATACGCTTCACGCTTCGTATCTGGTAAGTGACATGGCCGAGCCGTATCTCAACACCGTTGTCGAACTGAAGAACGTGAGCGTGGCGTACGGGAAGAACGCCGCGCTGCGCGAGGTGACCGCGTCGTTCCCGGCCGGGGCCATCGGCCTGCTTGGGCCGAACGGCGCCGGCAAGAGCACGATGCTCAAGGCCCTCCTCGGGTTCCTCGTGCCGACCGAGGGCGACATGACGGTGCTCGGCCTGAACGTCGCCCGGGCGCCCCTCGAAATCCGCTCCCGCCTCGGGTACATGCCCGAGACCGACGGACACATCCCCGGCATGAACGCCGTGTCATTCGTGGCCTACTGCGGCCAGTTGGCCGGTCTGCCCGCCGTCGACGCGATGCAGCGCGCGCACGAGGTGCTCTACTACGTGGGCCTCGGCGAGGCCCGGTACCGCAACGTCGAGACGTATTCGACCGGGATGAAGCAGCGCATCAAGCTCGCGCAGGCGTTGGTGCACGATCCGGACCTGCTCTTCCTCGACGAGCCGACCAACGGCATGGATCCGAAGGGGCGCGACGAGATGCTCGAGCTCGTGCGCGACCTCGCACACGAGAAGCAGATCAACCTGATCCTGTCGTCGCACCTGCTTCCCGATGTCGAGTTCACGTGCGACCGCGTGGTCGTGCTCGACAAGGGACGCGTCGTCGCGCAGGGCCCGATCGACGACCTGAAGGGGCCGCGCGGGCAGGTCTTCGAGATGCGCATCAAGGGCGACCGGCACGCGTTCGCGGCGACGCTGGCCGCCGCGGGCCTCGAGTGCCACGAGACGGACGAAGACGTGATGCGCGTGTTCGCGCCGGCAGAAGAGGCCGCGCGCGACCTGTTCGCGCTGGCGGCCCGGGAGAAGGTCCAGGTGCGCCACCTGCGCCCGAGCCTGCCGACGCTCGAGGACGTCTTCGCGAAGGCGGTCGGGGAAGAATGACGCAGGGGCGGTTTGAATACCGCCCCTGCGATCCGTGTTGATCGAAGGACGTGAGGGCTGCGAACCGTGCCCATACATGATCAAACCTATCGGCGCTACGCGGGCCAGCGCGAGCAGGCGGGCCAGGCGTGGATGGTCATCGCCATCAGCGGCATCCGCACCATTATCCAGAAGCGCCTGTTTTTGGGCCTGCTGCTGCTGGCCTGGATTCCGTTCGTCGTCGGCGCGGTGATGGTGTACCTCAACGCGAACTTCCCGCAGTTCACCCTGCTGTCGATGACCGCCCAGCGGTTCCGCGATTTCCTCGGAACCCAGGACTTCTTCGTCTTCGTGATCACCGTCTGGGTGGGGGCCGGGCTGATTGCGAACGACAAGCGCGCCAACGCCCTGCAGATCTACCTGTCGAAGCCGCTGACGCGAATCGAGTACATCGTCGGCAAGCTGGTGATCCTCGCCGCATTTCTGTTGCTGGTGACGTGGGTGCCCGCGCTGCTGCTGCTCATCCTCCAGGTGGCCTTCACGGGGAGCTTCTCGTTCCTGCGCCAGAACCTGTATCTGTTCCCGGCCGTCACCCTGTTCGCGTTCCTGCAGGTTCTGCTGGCCGCGTTCACGATGCTGGCGCTCTCCTCGCTCAGCAAGAGCAGCCGCTACGTGGCCATCCTCTACGCCGGGGCGTTCTGGTTCAGCCACGCCGTGTTCGGCGTGATTTACGCCATCACCGGCAGCACGAAGCTCTCGTGGCTGTCGCTGCCGGGCAATCTGAATCAACTGGGCGACATCATCTTCCGTCTGCAGCCGCGCTACTCGACGCCTGGCGCCATCTCGCTCCTGGTCCTGCTGGTCACCGTCGGGGTCGCCATCTGGGTGCTCGAACGCCGGGTGCGCGGCGTGGAGGTGGTGTCATGACGGTGGCCGCCGCACCGCGCCCGGTCGTCGAGACGACCGCGCTGTCGAAATGGTACGGGCAGGTCATCGGCCTGAACGACGTCACGGTCAAGGTACCGAGCGGCATCACCGGCCTGCTCGGGCCGAACGGCGCCGGGAAGTCCACGTTGATGAAGCTGATGACCGGCCAGCTCAAGCCCAGCAAAGGTTCGCTGACCGTGCTCGGCCAGCCGATGTGGGGCAACCCGTCGGTCTACTTCCGCGTCGGGTTCTGCCCCGACCAGGATGCGTTCTACGACCGGATGACAGGCCTCGAGTGGGTGACGGCGCTCGTCCGCCTGAACGGCTACAGCGAGTCGCAGGCCGCCGAGGCCGCCCACCGGGCGCTCGAGACGGTGGACCTGCTCGATGCCGCCGGCAAGAAGATCGGCAGCTACAGCAAGGGCATGCGCCAGCGCGTCAAGATGGCCCAGGCGATCGTTCACGATCCGGACCTGCTCATCCTCGACGAACCGCTGTCGGGCATGGATCCGATTGGCCGCCGGAAGACGATCCGCCTGGTCAAGGAATGGGCGCGGGCCGGCAAGAGCATCATCGTCTCGAGCCACATCCTGCACGAGATCGAGGCGATGACCTCGAACATCCTCCTGATCAACAACGGACGGATCCTCGCGGAGGGTGACGTCCACCAGATCCGGGATCTGATCGACACGCACCCTCATACGGTCTTCGTCCGTGCGGCCGACCCGCGGCGTCTCGCGCGGCAGTTCCTGGCGCACGACGATGTGATCAGCCTGAGATTCGAGGAGGGAGCCGTGGTCGTGCAGACGGCGGCGCCGGATGGGTTCTACGCGCGGCTCACCGAGCTGGCCGCGTCGGGCGAAGCGGGCGAGATCACCGAGGTGACATCGCCGGATGACAACCTGCAGGCCGTTTTCCAGTATCTGGTGAAGTAACGTGGCTGCCGAATCCCAACCCGCCGTTGCCGATGTGCCGCGTCACGCCGAACGTCCGCCCTCGTTCGCCACCGCGGCGTTCCGGGTGTTCGACCTCAGCCTCGGGCAGATGCTGTGGTCGCGCCGCACCATCTTCCTGGCGCTCGTCGTCAGCGCGCCGGTCGCGCTCGGGATCATCGTCCGCATCCTGATGTCGGCTGGCATCGGGGGGGCGGTGCGCCTGGGTGGGACAGCCGTGGTTTCCGGGCCGTCGATCTTCGGCCTGTTCGTCTGGCTGCTGTATCTGCGGTTCATCATCCCGGTGCTCGGTGTGTTCTACGGCACGGCGCTCATCGCCGACGAAGTCGAGGACAGGACGATTACGTACCTCTTCACGCGTCCAATCTCGCGAGGGGCTGTGCTCGTCGGCAAATACCTGGCGTACCTGGTCGCGACGGTGCTCGTCGTCCTGCCGTCGGTGATGCTGCTGTACTTCCTGCTCGTCCCCACCGGAGGCGGATCGCTGGCGGCGGCGTTTCCGGCCCTCGTGAAGGACCTCGGCCTGCTCGGGCTGGGCCTGGCGGCCTACGGCGCCCTGTTTGCGTGGGTTGGCGCCCAGTTCAAGTACCCGCTGGTGACCGGCCTGGTGTTCGCGTTCGGTTGGGAGCAGGGCATCTTGCTCATCCCTGGCTACCTCAAGCGTTTCACGATCGCGTACTACATCCAGGGTCTCGTGCCTCACGCCATGCCGCAGGATAGTGCCCTCAGCCTCCTCCAGGCGGTCGTGACGGGCTCGCTGTCGGCGCTGGAATCGCTGATGTGGCTGGGCATCATCTGGCTGGGATTCCTCGCCCTGGCCGCCCGAACGGTTGAGCGGCGCGAGTACATCCTCGAGCAATAGGTCGATCAACAGAAAACCTACCGTCCGGTCATGGGATCGACGGAAGCCCGCGGGAACTTTTGCAAAAGCCGGAGCGTATAATCAGGCAAAGGCGGGGGGGTATATGACCAAACGCACACGGTATTTCATGCTCGGGTCAGCGACGTTCCTCACGGTGGGGTTGACGGTTGGCCTCGCAGCCTACTACGGCGGCATTCCGGGGTTTGCCCAGCCGGCAGGCCCGGAGGAACTCAACTACGTTCCGAACGATGCGGCTGTGGTGGCATATGCCAACGTCCGCCAGTTGATGGACTCGAAGTTCCGTCAGCAGGTGAAGGGGCTGGAACCGGCCGACCGCCAGAAGGGGCAGGACGAGTTCCGGGCCGAGACGGGCATCAACATCGAGACGGACATCGACTACGTGGTGGCGTGCATGCTCCCCGGTGCGCCAGCCGACACGCCGAAGGACAAGAAGAACGGGTTCGTGCTCGCGCACGGCAACTTCGACCAGGCGAGGATCGAGGCCCTGATTCGCGAGAAGGGCGGCGTCGAGGAGCGTTACAAGGATTTGACGCTCTTCACGCATGCGGCCGGTCCGAAGCATGCGGACGCCGAGACGATGGACTTGCCGGATCCGACCGTTGAGCACGAGATGGCCATCGGCTTCCTCGAGCCGAAGGTCGTCGTCCTGGGCACGCCGGCCGCGCTTCACCGGGTGATCGACCTGAAGCACGGTCAGTCCAGCGTCCGGGCGAACGACAAGATGATGGACCTGATCAAGGGCGTGGCGGGTGGCAACGCGTGGGCCGTGGGACGATTCGACATGCTGAAGACCCAGGCGCACCTCCCCGAACAGGTCGCGAGCCAATTGCCCGCGGTGACCTGGTTCACCGCCACCGGCCACGTGAACGGCGGCTTGTCGGGCACGGTGAGCGTCGAGGCGAAGGACCCCGAGGCGGCGAACAACCTCCGGCAGGTCATCACCGGGTTCATGGCGCTCGGCAGGCTGCAGGCCGATTCCAAGCCGGAGTTGAAGGGGATGCTGAACTCCATCCGGCTCGAAGGCACCGGCACGACGGTGGCGGTCTCGTTCGAACTCCCGGACGGAGCGCTCGATGCGCTGAAGGCCGCCGGGATGCAGCGGCACCACCGAACCGAGTAGGGTGGCGCCGGCCCGCAGCGTGCAGGGTGAAGGCGGGCGCGACGGGGCAGGAATTGGACAGGAAGGGGCGCATTCAATGCGCCCCTTTTTTTCGCGTACGGCGTCCGTACTGCGCTTGACTATCCTGCCCGGCTCCCCTAGACTCACGGGCATACATAAAGTCGGTCGACGTTCCGAGATTTCGAGTTGTCCAACTGTGTCATGCAGGACCCGTTGCCTGTCCTGATGGGTAGTCGTGTGGTACTCCGCGAGCCGCGGGAAGACGACGTGGCCGCGTTGTTTGCGTTCACGTCGGACCCAGAGGTGACCCGGTTCCTGGCGATTACTCCTCCGGTCACTCCCGACGACACGCTCTACTTCATCGCGAAATGTCGCGAGCACCGGACGCAGGATCGTGAGTACGTGTTCACGATCGCGGGGATGGGAGACGACCGCGCGATCGGAATCATCGGGCTTCGTCACCTCGACCCACCGATGCGCACGGCCCAGGTCGGGACGTGGCTTGGCCGCCAGCACTGGGGCACGGGGGTGAACGTCGAGGCCAAGTCGCTGTTGCTCGATTTTGCGTTCGACACGCTGTCACTCCACCGTGTCGAAGCGCGAATAGCAGTCGACAACGCCCGTTCCCGCCGTGCATTCGAACGGCTCGGCGCGACATGCGAGGGGCTGCTGCGAGAGTCGTTCTACAAGGACGGCGCCTACTACGACCAGCAGCTCTACGTCGTGCTCGCGCAGGACTGGCAGCGCGCGCGCCGCATGGGCGGAGGACGCCGGCTCCGATCCGCCGGCAAGGATGGTTCGCATGACTGATCGGGTGTTCTTCTACGGCACGCTGATGACCGGTTTCGATCGCCGTCGCCGCGCGGGAATCGACCCGCTGTTGAGCTATGTCGGGCGCGGCCACGTCAAGGCGGCGCTCTTCGATCTCGGCATCTATCCCGCTGCGATTCCCGATCCCGACGGCGCCGTGTGGGGCGAGGTCTACGCGGCCAAGGACCTGGATCGCGCGCTCGTCGGGCTGGACGAAATCGAGGGCTACTGCCCGTCGATGCCGGAAACCAGCCTCTATAATCGCGTGGAAGTGCCGGTCGTCTACGAGGACGGAACCACCGACACGGTGTGGGTGTATTTCTACAACGCGCCCCTCGGACGCGCCGAGCGGATTGCCTCGGGCGACTATCTCGAGCACCTGAAGGTTCGCTAGCCCCCTCCAGTTCGACAAGCTCCCCCCGAGCGGTGTATCGTCCCCGATGCCGCCGCCCCGTCGGCGCGGCCGGCGCGGCGTCAAGCCACACACACGCACACACACACTGAGTGTCCATGACCACCATGACCACTATGTCCCGATGCGCTTGTCGGCGGGCGATCCTCGCCGGAGTCTTCGTGCTTGGCGCCGCCGCGCTCTCCGTGGCCTCGCCCGAGTCGGTTCAGCGCGACCCGCGAGTCGAGAAGCTGCTGTCGCAGATTTCGGAGCAGAGGCTCGTCGCGACGCTCCAGAAGCTGGGGTCGTTCGGCACGAGGAACACGCTCTCGTCCACCGACTCCGCCACGGCTGGCATCGGCGCCGCGCGGCAGTGGATCTTCGACGAGATGAAGAAGTCGAGCCCGCGCCTCCAGGTGAATTTCGACTCGTTCCAGGTGCCGAAGAGCGGGCGCATCACCCGCGACATCGAGCTGCGCAACGTGATGGCCGTGCTGCCGGGCAAGACGGCCCGCCGGGTCTATGTCAGCGCGCACTACGACAGCTTCGCGCGCCGGCCCGTGCCGGCCTCGTCTCCCCAGCCGGCTGGTGCACCGCAGGCCGCCGGGACGCCGCCACCGGCCGCGGCCGCAGCGGATACGGCGCCCGTGGACAATCCGGCTCCGGGCGTGAACGACGATGGAAGCGGGACGGCGCTGGTCATGGAACTGGCGCGCGTCTTCGCGGAGAGCGGCATCGAGTTCGATGCCACGCTCGTCTTCATCGCCCTGGCTGGTGAGGAGCAAGGGCTGATCGGTGCACAGAAGCACGCGGAGAAAGCGCTCGCCGAGAAGGTGGCGATCGAGGGTGTGCTCAACAACGACATGGTGGGCAACGTGCAGGCGGGCGACGGGCTCCAGGATTCCACGCGGGTTCGCGTCTTCTCAGAGGCGCCCGAGGATTCTCCGTCGCGCCAGCTCGCGCGGTACGTGGCCTCGGCCGCGGCCCGCTACGTGCCGACCCAGCAGGTCACGCTCGTCGCGCGCCACGATCGATTTGGACGCGGTGGTGATCACACGGCGTTCAACCAGAAGGGGTTCACCGCCGTCCGCATCACCGAGGCCCTCGAGAACTTCGAGCGGCAGCACACGGCCGCCGACACCATCGAGGGCGTCAACGTTCCGTACTTCCTCCGCAACGTTCGCATCAACGCCGCAGCCGCCGCATCGATCGCCCTGGCGCCGCCAGCGCCCGTCGTCGCGGACGGCCGCGGCCAGCCGACGCTCGGGCGCCAGCCGAGCGGCTACGACTCCAACTTGAAATGGAAGGCCTCGCCCGGGGCGGCAGGCTACAAGGTGTACTGGCGCGAGGCGTGGACGCCCAACTGGCAGCACGTCCTGGCGGTCGGCAACGTGACCGAGTTCGTGCTGCCCAGCGTGTCGATCGACGACTACGTCTTTGGCGTGGCGGCGGTGGGGAGCGACGGCAGCGAGAGCCTGGTGGCGGTGTACGTCAATCCGCCGCGCCGCTGACCGGTCGGGCAGTCGCGCCGCCGGCTACGGCCGCGCCTCGCGGCCGGCGGCAATCGCCTGGATGAACCCGCCGATCGCCTCCACCACCCGCGCGGACATCTGGACGAATTCGATGCCGGACCGATAGATGGTCGTTCCGCCCTCGACGTCGCAGACGTGGGCGTGCGCGATCCGTCCCTTGACGATGACCGACAGGTCGCCGAGGACCAGACGAAACTCGTGCAGCGAATCGATCGAAAGTGGAAAGGCCGTTTCAATCTGGGCGCCCGCCCGGCTGATCTCGGTGATCGCCATCGGCTCGTACACCATGACCTCGCCCAGGAGTTCTCCGAGGATCTCGATGCGTTCGGGTTCGGCGCGGCGTTCGGATTGTTCCCCGGTCATGGGGGCGAACTATAGCACAGGCGGACGCGGAGCGGCGGTCTGCTAGTTCATGGGCAGTTCAGGACGCATCAGCGGCAGCACTGCCTCCGGCTCGTCGTCCTCGTCCGGCTCGTCGTCGGACCGACCGCCGTCGAACTCATTTGTGTAGGTGAGCACCGGGATGTGCTCGGTGTCCTCATCCAGCTTGAGCATCGACAGAACCTGGAAGCCGAAGGGGTCGTCGATTCCGAGGCAGAGGAGCACGAGGTTCGGCCGATTCCGCTTGATCTGCGAATACGCGTGCTCGACCTCGGTGACGAACACGACGTCGTAGTGTCCGGCATCGAGAACGGTCTCGAGCAGTTCCATCATCTCCTGGCTGCCGTTGACAATCACGACCTTCTGAGTCGCGCGGCCTGCCCGGGGATTGGCGATCTCGCTGACCCTGTTCAGCATCATCGGTCGGTCCTCACTGTCACTCCCGTATTCAAGATCAAGGCCATGATTGGCTGACCCCATGGGGCGCCGAATTCAGGCGTTTTCGCCGATGCCCGTCGCGCGGCTCCACGCTCGGCCGACACGGTGCCTCCTGACAGGGACACGGAATTTCCCGATGAGTAACAGGATGTACTGCAAGAGCTTACAGGTCAGGCCGGGTGCTCGAGCCGGGTGGGCGTGGGGTGTCGATTCTGCTCATGGGTGTCCATGAATCCGTCGACCTGCGCCGGGGGGCGGGGCCGCGCCAGCTGTCGAGGAGGCAGGAACCGCCCATCATTGGCATACAGAAGGTGGATGGGATTGAGTCACTGGGGCGGCGTGCTATTCCGCCCAGCCTGAGGCACAATGGAGCGGGCGACCATCCATAATCAAGATCGCGGAGGAGCGCGTATGGCGATTCGCACGGTAGGGGTGCTGGGGTGTGGCCTGATGGGGGCGGGCATCGCACAGGTGTCGGCGGGAGCCGGCTACCGGACGATCGTCAGGGAGGTGGATCAGCCGACGATCGAGAAGGGCCTCGCGCGCATCCGGAAGTTCCTGGCTGACGGGGTGGAAAAGGAGCGGGTGACGCCGGAGGCGCGAGACCGGACCCTCGCAAGTCTGGAGGGCACGACCCGTCTCGAAGACCTGGCGGACGCCGACCTCGTGATCGAGGCTGTCGTCGAGAACATCGACGTGAAACGCGCCGCCTACGCGGAGATCGAGCGCATCGTGGGCGCCCACACGCTGATCGCGTCGAATACATCATCGCTCTGTGTCATGGAACTGGCCGCCGCGACCGGCCGTCCCGATCGGTTCGTCGGGCTGCACTTCTTCAACCCGGTGCCGCTCATGAAACTCGTCGAGGTCGTCCGGGCGCTCTCCACGACCGACGACACGTATCAGCAGGCCATGGCGTTCGTGCAGTCGCTCGGCAAGCAGGCCGTCGCGGCCCCGGACCGCCCGGGCTTCATCGTCAACCGCCTGCTGATTCCGTATCTGCTGGACGCCGTGCGGGCGTACGAGCAGGGGCTGGGGACGATCGAGGATATCGACGCGGCGATGAAGCTCGGGTGCGGCCACCCGATGGGGCCGTTCACGCTGCTCGACTTCATCGGCATCGACACGACGTACTACATCGCGAACATCATGTTCGAGGAATTCCGCGAGCCACGCTTCGCGCCGCCGGCGATGATGAAACGCATGGTGGTGGCGGGCCGCACCGGGCGGAAGGGCGGGCGGGGGTTCTACCAATACTGACTGGTCCCAGGGACGCGGACGGCGGGTGGAGCCGAGCCTTCGAAGGTCCGCGGCGAGGCGACGAAGTGGGCTGCCGCCTGTTGTAGACTAGGACGATGCAGGATCTCATTCGACAGATGCTGGAGCAGCTTGGCGAGGATCCAGACCGTGAGGGCCTCGTGGACACGCCCAGGCGGGTCGAACTCTCGATGAAGTTCCTGACCAGCGGCTACGAGGCGGATGTCGACAAGGTGCTCAACAACGCGTTCTTCACGGTCGACTACAGCGAGATGGTGATCGTCAAGGACATCGACTTCTTCAGTCTTTGCGAGCACCACCTGCTCCCGTTCTTCGGCAAGTGCCACATCGCCTACATCCCCAGCGACAAGGTGATCGGTCTCAGCAAGATCCCGCGGCTCGTGGACGTCTTCAGCCGCCGACTGCAGGTGCAGGAGCGGCTGACGAATCAGATCGCGCAGACCATTGGAGAGAAGATCAAGCCGCTCGGCGTGGCCGTGGTGATGGAAGCGACGCACCTGTGCATGGCGATGCGCGGCGTCGAGAAGCAGCGGTCGTTCGCGGTCACGAGCGCGATGCTCGGGGCGTTCCGCAACAGTTCGCGGACCCGCATGGAGTTCCTGGAACTCATCAACCAGCGGAGTCCGTGGACCTCTTCCTCTCTGCCGACGACGAATTTTCGGACCGTTGAAGATTGACGCTCCGAGCGGGACAGGCGTCCCGCCTGTCCGGAGCACGGGCGGGACGCCCGTGCCACTCGCGACGCCAATGCCACTCGCGACGCCCGGGCCGCTCATCTGTTGACGTATACTTTCCGCATGACGCGCTCTGCGACGATCCTGCTGGTGCTGGTGCTCGCGGCGACAGGGGCCGTCGCCCAAACGCCCTCCGCGAGGAAGACCACGAAGAAACCGGCGACCACTGCCAAGACGACACCGTCGATGCCGCGGACCGTTGCGGCGCCGGCCAACGTCACGTGCCCGCACGTGCTCGGGACCGGCGTCGGAAGCAAGCTGCAGTTCTGCGATGTGCTGGCCGGACGAAGTCCCGCCGAGGGCGTGCTCGTCAATCTCCCGCCGCACAAGGGCATCCTGACCCTGTCGTTCGACCTGCACAACCGACACACCTACTCGGAGCAGTTGGTCAAGGCGGGCCGCGGCTACACGAGCTACACGGCGACGATTGGGGTGCTCACGCCGGACGGGACGCTTCTTGCCCGTGGCGTCGTGCGGAGCGAGTTTCGGTCGGCGAAGGACCTGCTCGACCGCATCGCGGGCGGGGCCGGTCCGGGCGGAGTGAAGGCCGTCGCGCCCACTGGGACCGAGCGGATTACCGTAGACGTTCCCGAGGATGTCACAAAGGTGAGCGTGCTTGGTGAGAAGCTCACGGCGGTGACGCTCGACACGACGGAGACCTACTCGGCTGCCCAGCGACCGATTGCCGTGGTCAGCAATCTGAACGTCGAATACCAGCCGGTGGCCAAGCCGCCGGTCAAGCGACCGGCCAAGCCGCCCGCCAAGAAGAAGCCGGCTGCAAAGAAGTAGGGACGCGGCGTGACGCGCCCCGAAGGCGCCTGAAAACACCAAGGGCGGAACCGACCGTTCGTCGGATCCGCCCTTGATCGTTTGAGGTGTGTCGTCCGCCCGGTCTACACGTTCGCCGGCGTTTGCGCCTGTTCGTCCTCGGTCTTCGGACGCTTCAGGCCGGCGATCTGGATGAGCGGTTCTGCCGGCTTCTCCTTCAGGATCTGCTCCCGGTACAGACGCTCCATCTTGGCGTGGTAGGCCGCATCCTGCACTTCCGTGCCCTTGTCCTTGCGGGCCTTGAGCTTCTCGTCACGCGCGGTCTTCGCGATACCGGCCTCGTCCAGGTCGGTCTGCGCGGCCGCCGCCACCGCTTCGGGATTGAGCGCCAGCGAGTGCTGCACGCTGTCGAGTTCCACGTGGTGGTTGCCGGCGTAGATGTGGTGCCGGCCGTGCTCCTCGTACCACTTGGTGACCGTGGCCGTCATGTGCATCTTCTCGATGATCTGGCGCCAGCCAATCCCCGTGTTGTAGGCGCAGAAGGAGATCTCGCCTTCCTGCGTGCCGTAGGGGATGATGCACATCTCGGTGCGGCGGAAGTCGTAGTTGAACAGATCCTGGAACCACATGCCGGCGATGAACAGGAAGTTCCAGCGGTCCGCGCGCCGCTTGGAGACGTCGTTCAGGCGCGTCTCGCCCGTCACCTGGCCGTAGTCGCGGCCGGTCGCGTTGAACGTCTTGTCGAACTTCTTCAACAGATCGCTCAGCTTGAAGTGCTTCGGCGCCATGAAGGGATCGTAGTTGCGCATCAGCGCCACCGCCATCCCCAACACCGACATGAACCGGCTGCGGGCGGCGTCGTTGACGAGCGCGATGTCCTTCGGCAGACGGTCGGCGTTCAGGAACGCCGTCACCGGAACCGCCTCGCGCGTCTCCTTGTCGATCATCAACGCCATGCCGGTGCCGCAGTTCGGGTGGCACCCGCACGACAGCGAGCCCCAGTCGTTGTCCGGGCCGTGGATGAGATCCGCCCAGTCGGAGAACGTGCCCATCAGCGAGATGGGGAACCAGTCGCGCAGCGGCTCGCCGAGGCCCGTCTGGTTCTTCACGTCATGAGCGAGATTGGCCAGCGTGTAGCGCTGCGCCGCGCGCCGCTCGGGCGTCACCTCCTCGTCGCGGCCGGTGAACGACACCGGCTGGAAGGAGAGGAAGGAGATCTTCTTCGGGTTGTCGCGCGCGAACTCGATGATGCGCCCCACCTGCTCGTTGTTCACGCCGTTGATCAGCGTGATGACGAGCACGATGTCCACGCCCGCCGCATGGAGGTTCTCGATCGCGCGGAGCTTGACGTCGAAGAGGTTCCCCACGTGCCGGTGCGAGTTCGGGGCGTTGCCGACGCCGTCGAACTGCAGGTAGACGTAGCGCAGGCCAGCCTCGGCCGCCTGGTGGCAGAACTCGGGGCTCTTCGCGAACTCGATGCCGTTGGTCGCCGCCTGCACGCTGTTGTAGCCGACCTGCTTGCAGTAGCGGACCGCGTCGAGGAAGAAGGGCGAGAGCGTCGGCTCGCCGCCCGAGAACTGCACGGACATCTGCCGCTTCGGCTTGACGGTGATGGCGTTGTCGAGAATCGTCTTGATCTCGGCCCAGCCCAGCTCGTGGACGAACCCCACCTGGTTCGCGTCGGTGAAGCAGGGGTCGCACATCATGTTGCAGCGGTTGGTCAGATCGACCGTCAGCACCGCGCCGCGGCCGTGCAGCACCGTGCTGCTCCCGTGGTTGTGCAGCTTCGAGTCGTTGTGGGCGCGGATGTCGCGGCCAGGGAACGACTCCTCGAGGTGCTTGTAGAACGCCGGGTCGGTCGACATCACGTCCTCGAAGTGACCGTGCCGCGGGCAGTCCTTCACCATCAGGATCTTGCCGTCACGCTCGAGGATCGTCGCCTTGATCTCGCCCACCTTCTCGGTCAGCAGGATCGACACGTCCTTCTTGCCGTCGATGATTTCCGTGCGCGCTTCGCGGACGCACATCGGGCAGAGCGAGTCGGTCTCGCGGGGCCACCCGAGCACCGGCTTGGTCTTCTCATACGACTTCAGCAGTGGCTGATCGGACCACCGCGGCGTGAACGACGGGTTCTGCTTGAAGCGGTACGCCGCCTGAAGGACACTCCACACGCCGTTGGCGGCCAGCGAGAGTCCCTTTTCGACGTATTTGATCGGAGCGTGCATGCCAATCTCCCTCGGTTTGCTCCGCGGTTCGAGTCGGTTCGTGTGCGTCGTCGCACACGCCGTCACCCGGCCAAACGCCGCGAAGCGCCAATGCCCTCTACGGGTCCTTAGAACTGCGCAATCATACCTGCTGATTTTCGGCCTGGATCCAAGAATCCGGTGGGCTGGCACACGCGTGGGGCGAGCGGGCAATAGGCCAGATGGGCGGGAATGACGACAAAACCAGTCCGAAATCAAAAACAGAGACCGAGACGACCGAGCACGGCAGGGGTGGCATATGATCGGCCCCATGAACCTGCGCATGCCGACAGCCGAAGTGTTCACACCGGGTGCGGAGCCGCCAGCTGACGCGCTCGCGCGGACGACGGATCTCTGCGTGGCCGCCCATCAGGATGACATCGAGATCATGGCGTTCCGCGGAATCCTCGACTGCTTCGGGCGGAGCGATCGGCACTTCACGGGCGTGACGGTCACCGACGGCGCCGGCAGCCCGCGCGACGGGATCTACGCACGTTTCTCGGATGATGACATGAAAGCCGTCCGGCGCGAGGAGCAGAAGAAGGCCGCCCGCATCGGCGAGTTCAGCGCGCACGTCTTTCTCGACTTCCCGAGCGCAGCGGTGAAGGACCCGTCGGACGGCGCGGTCATCGACGATGTCGCGGCCGTGATCGATGCGTCGCGGCCGGCGACGGTCTACACGCACAACCTGGCGGACAAGCACGAGACCCACGTCGCCGTCGTTCTCCGGGTCATTGCCGCGATCAGGCGGATGCCGAAGCACGAGCGGCCGACGCGCGTGCTCGGCTGCGAGGTCTGGCGCGACCTCGACTGGATGGACGACCGGGACAAGGTCGTGCTCGACGTGTCGGGGCGCGACAACCTGGCCGCGGCGCTGCTTGGCGTCTTCGATTCCCAGATTGCCGGCGGCAAGCGCTACGACCTCGCCGTGCTCGGCAGGCGGCGGGCGAACGCCACGTTCGCGGCTTCGCACGGCGTGGACCAGGCCGAGGCGCTGACGTATGCGATGGATCTGACGCCTCTCGCACTGGACGACGCCCTCGATCCGGCCGCGCTGGTGCTGGACCACCTCGATCGCTTTCGCAGGAGCGTGGAGGAGGGCCTGGCGAGATCTTCGCGGGTGCGCCCGTGACGGGAGGGCCAAGTCGCAGCGGTGCCCCCGGGCGCGAGGCCAGGGCCGGCGGAGCGGGCCGGGTCTCGTCAAGCGCGGCGTAGACCGCCCGCCGGCGTAAGGGCGCCCGGCAGACGCCGGTCGGCGCCGAGCCGCTCGGCGCGCGGGGAAACCAGCGCTCCAGCGGTTTGTCGGCGGCAGGGTGGGGCCCCACTTCGTCACCCCACCCGGATCTCTGGCGCTTGCGCGCCGGTTTCCGTGCTTTCGCCCCCGCGACGCCTCGAAGGCCCGGCTCCGCCCGGCGTCCGCCGGTCGCCGTCCGCGCCGAACCGGTCCGCGTCGGCGTGCTTGTCTGCCCCCGGGCGCGATGCCAGGGCCGGCGGAGCGGGCCGGGTCTCGCCAAGCGCGGCGTAGACCGCCCACCGGCGTAAGGGTATCGAGCCGGACGGCGGCGACGTGGTGGGGCGGGGACCGAGAGTCGCCGCCGGGAGGCTTCGCCCGGACAGCGCCGCGCGGCGCGAGATCCGGGCCGCTCCGGCGGCGAGGGCGCCCGGCAGACGCCGGTCGGCGCCGAGCCGCTCGGCGCGCGCGGGGAAACCAGCGCTCCAGCGGTTTGTCGGCGGCAGGGCGGGGCCCCACTTCGTCACCCCACCCGGATTTCTGGCGCCTGCGCGTTGGTTTCCGTGCTGTCGCCCCCGCGACGCCTCGAAGGCCCGGCTCCGCCCGGCGTCCGCCGGTCGCCGTCCGCGCCGGGCCGGTCCGCCGGCGGGGGGCGGCCACGCTCAGTGCCATTCCCACTCGATGAATCCGGGTTTGACGTCGGCCATGGCGTTGACGACGAGTTCGACGAGGCCGCCGTACTGGATGCGGTTCGCCTTCCAGACATCGTGGTAGGCCAGCAGGTCGCGGATCTGCCCCTTGCAGTTGCTGCACGGCGCGCAGACGTACTTCGGCTGGGCGGGGTCGAGACAATCCGAGAAGACGTCGAGAATCTGCTGCAGCTTCTTCCGCCCGGATATCTGCGATCGCCAGTCGGGGAACGTATTGCCGCTCATGATCGCGAAGCCGCTTCCGCCTCCGCAACAGTAGTTGTCGACGCCGTGCGGGTGCATCTCGCGAAACTGCGGGCAGATGGCGCGGAGGATCTCCCGCTGCGGCTCGACGATTCCCATCAGCCGCACCATGTTGCAGGGGTCGTGCAGCGTGACGGGAAAGGCGTTTCGGCTTGGATCGAGTTCGAGCCGGCCGCTGGCCACGATGTCTCGCAGAACCGTCAGGAAGCTCTCACGCGGAATGTTCAAGTCGCCGGTCAGCAGGCGGTCGGCGATCACGAGCAGTGACTTGTGTGCGTGGCCGCACTCCCCGATGACGATCTTCTTGACCTTCAGCTTCCGCGCCGCCTCGGCGTGGCGGACCGCGACCCGTGCGAACTGCGCATCGTCGTACCACAGGCCGTAGTTCACCGAGTCGTAACCGGCCAGGTCCGACGACATCGTCCACGACACGCCAGCCTGGTTGAGGATGATGCCGAAAGCGCCGGGATTCTCCGGCCACGCGAGGATCTCGCCGGCGTTGTGCACCAGGAGGATGTCGGCTCCCTCGACGTCCCACGGGGTTTCGACCGGGAGCCCGGCTTTCTCCGCCATCTCCTCGTCGATGAACTGGACGTTGTCCTTGACGACCGCAGGGGGCATTCCGGTGGACGAACCAGCCTTGAGCTGGAGCATCGAGCCGGACGCGTGCAACTCCTTCGGAGCGATGCCCATTTCCTGACTGAACAACTTCCGGATCTCGTGCGCCACCAGGCCGTTGTCGACACCGATCGGGCACGCCTGCGCGCACCGGCGGCACAGGTTGCAGCGATACGCGAGCTCGGCGAGTCTGGCCACCATTGGCCAATTGAGATCGACGCTGCCGTGCTGCCACCGCGACAGGAGGCCGCCGCCCTTGACGTGCTCGAAGTACAGCCGCCGGAGGATCTCCGATCGGTAGGTGGGACGATAGATTTCGGCGCCACCGCTGGCCTCGAAGATGTGACACGCGTCAGAGCAGGTCTGGCAGCGCGCGCAGTGCTCCATGGTGAGCAGCAGCGGCTGCAGAAACGTCCAGTTGTTCTCGCGGGAAAACAGCTTCTCCAGGCCCGACAGGAAGCTCCGGACCAGTATCTCCTCTTCCTCGGGCGTCTGCGGTGTCGGCAAGGCCAGCACTCGCGAGTCGTCCAGCGGGTATTGGTTGGCCTGGGCCTGCGGCAGAAGCGGCTTGGCGGCGCCGCGACGGGCGGTCGCCCCGTCAATCAGCAGGGGCGACAACTGGGTGTCGTCGAGACGAAGGAGCGGCTCGGACGACCGCCGTGACATGTCGGAGAAACCGGGCCCGTCCTTCATCGATGCGCCTCCCCTGGATTCGAAGACACCACGTCGGCCCATGTGCCCGACTCGTTCGTGCGGATGTGTGCTGCCGACCAGGTGGGCCTGTAGGTCAGGTACTCGGCCAGCTTCGCAGTCATGCGAGGGTCGGCGGCAAGCGGGGTGTCGTCCCAGCGGACGGCGTGATAGGTGAAGTACTTCCCGACGAAGTGCGACATGTGCGTGAGCGGGATATAGGCAGTGAGGGCGGCGCCGGCGAACAAGCCCGCGGCCAGCGCGCCCGGAACGTGGAGCGTCGAGTCCCAGGACAGCAGCCCTGTGGCGATGACAAGTGCGCCAGGAGACCCGTCCGGCCTCACGGCATAGCCGACGCCGATGAGCCCCAGCACGGCGACGAAGAAGGCGAGGTTGAAGATATCACCGACGGTGGTGTAGGACCGCAGGGACGGCTCGCTGAGCCGGCGCTGGAGCAGCGCGCACGCGCCGCAGAACGAGAGCACCAGACCGACGATGCCCGTGGTGGCCGCGAGCCACCGCAGCACGGACCCGAATGGACCGCCCGGGAGTCCTCCGCCCAGAACCACTGCGAAGGCCGCCAACAGCAGCAGCCCGGCGCTTCCCGCGAGCAGGTAGAGACCGAAGTGAAACGGGAAGGAGCGGTACCAGAGCGCGCGGTTCGATTTGCGCAGCGCCTCGAGAAAGAGCATCTCCGGAATCATGACCCGCAATTCGCCGGCCAGGTTGAAATGACGCGGAGCGGTCCACCACTCGCTACCCTCGAAATAGGAACCGCCGTGGGCCACCCGCTGGGGCTCCTCATGTGGAACCGGGTACAGCTCCCACCGCAGGTGGAGCGGGCTCCTGGCATATCGAACGGCGCGAGCAGCGCTGGCGGCCACGAAGGTGATGCCGGCCGCGCAGATTGAGAGGTATAGCAATGTGGTCACGGAAACGCCTCCAACGGTCGACCGCCCGGATTGAGTGGGAGTTCCGCAGACGAGCGCGAGTGGCGAAAGGCCGAGCCAGGTCCACCGTCCAGGCAGCAACCGGAGCCACCATTCTAGCGTGAATTGGCGGACCGGTTTGACCGGATGCCACGATGGGGGGCCATCGGGGCCGGATGGTGCGGTACGTCAGTCGTACGCCAACCGCGTCGCTTCGTCGGCGAGGGTGGGCGCCAGTAATTCCTGCCACTCCGCACCCCGCCACGTGTCACAGCGGGTGTGAGCCAGGAAGTACTTTTGCGGGATCGGATGCGTGCCGACGACCACCGGTATCCCGTACTTCTCCTGGATGAACCGCCGGAAGTAGTCGATGTGCGGACACGGGGGATAACCGACGAGGAATCCGGTCGCGAGGTGGATGACGTCGGCGTCGTTCTTCTTCATCTCCTCCGGGGCATATTCGATGTTGCCGCCAGGGCATCCTCCGCAATTGGTGTAGCCGACCAGTTCCACCTCACGGCCCCGGTACGCCGCAAAGGCGCCTTCACGCGCGCGTACGGCACGCAGGCACTTCCCGCCGGCACAGGTGTGGTACCGCTCGCAGATGATGATGCCAACGCGCACGGGATCGCTCATGAGTTCTCCTGAATGCGGGGGCATCGAGCTCGGTGATTCTACTCCTGCCGCTGCAGAACCGCCACGCTGTGGAGATGGGCCTCTTCGGGAACGATCAACCGGAACGCGTGAGAGCCGAACCAGTCCACCGCTGCCGCGATGGTTACCGGGCCGACGGGGTGAACTCGCCCCTCGGATTGGTGGACGCGGGCGACGAGCGCCGCCATCAGCTCGGACATCAACGCCGCCTCGGGGACCGCGCCTTCGACACGGATGGTCTCGTTGATGACGGTCCGCCGGACTCCACGGACCTGGTACTTGTTCGCCAGGTGCGGGAACTCGGTCGCCTCAACCAAGTCCGCCGTGACCAGATCGCTGGCCACGGCGAGCCTGTGGGAGAGCACGACCCCTCCTGGCCCTGAGACTCACACGCGAACCGGAAGGTGGCGGACCGTTGCCGGCCAAGCGTCAGGGGTGGTCTACTTGAGCTTCTTGGTGATCGAGACTCCAAATGAATTCTGGTACATCTTCACCAGGTCGGTCCCACCGCCGGGCAGCATGGCGGTCGCGCCCGACACGCTGTTCTCGAACGCGTGCAGGTAGGCGACGTTGACGTCCATCGTCTTTCCTGCTCGCAGGCTCAGCCCCAGCGTCAGGTGATTCTGGATCACGCCGGGCGCGAGGATGTTGAAGGTGACGTCGGCGCTCTGGACCGGGTTGTCCGAGTGGTTGTAGCCCGCCCGAACCGTCAGCGTCGGTCTCACATCGTATGAGAGCCCCAGCTTGAGCACGTTGACGTCGGTCCAACCGAAGCCCGGTCCGCCGGCGCTGCCGAGCGGCGCCTGGGCCTTGCTCGAGTTGCCGACCGAGGCGACACCGCTGTAGTTGATCCGCTGGTAGTCCAGGGCGACAAGCGCGCCGGGGGCCGGCTTGAATGCCACGCCGGCGTTGAAGTTGGCGGGAAAGTCGAACCCACCCTGTTCCGCGAACAGTCCCTTGTACTTCTCGAATGCGCCCATCTTCATCTTCGGCGCGAACGCAGCACCAACCGAGACGGCGTCGCTCAGGTTGGCCATCCAGCCGATGCGGACGCCGAGACCGATCGACGAGTCCGTTCCCATGTCCGAGAGGCTGCCGGGAGCGCTCGAGTAGGCACTGAATGCCTGTACGCCGCTGGCGCTGAACCGCTGATAGCCGATGAGCGGCGAGATGCCGATCGCCTGGTGCGCGCCGAGACGGAACGCGACAGTGGGCGCGATGACCATCTGCTCGAGGTTGACACCGAGGCGGCCGGGGCCGCACAGCAGGTTGGAGGCCGGCGCGCCCATGCCGCAGCGGTTGGCCGCGATCTGGCCCGTCGGGTAGTCGGTGTTCATCCCGCCGTTGCCGTAGAGCGTGAGCCCGAACGAGAGCTTCTCGCCGAACATCCAGTTGAAGCCGAACTCGGGCATTGCAAACCACAGGCTGCCACTGTCGGCCGTGCCGTTCAAGCCGTAAGCGTTCGCGGTTCGAGCGGCGCTCCGGCGCGGACCGAACACGTCGGCTCCGAGGTCGAAGCCGCTTCCAAAGAGCACCATCTGCGCGGGATTGACCGCCCCGCCCATGGTGCCGAACACCACGGCGGTGGAGGCGCCGCCCATGCCCTTGGCCTTCATTCCGTAGCCGTGGGCGAAATAGCCGTCGGTTGCCAGCGCAGAGGCCGGCAGGGTGGTCGAGACTGCAACGACCAACGCGAGGATTCGAGATTTCATCATTTCAATGACTCCGAGAATCGCACCGGTAACGCAGGGGCGTGGCACACGTTTGTACCTGGATTCACAAACCGCGTGAGTGGTGACAGGGCCAAGCCCAGCAGTGGCCTGGCGTGACGTTTGCGGCGGCGCATGAATCCTAGAACCCAGCCATGACCATTCGATTTGTCGTCTTCGCCATCGTCGCGGCACTCGTCTCGCCCGTCTCGAGCCGTGCGCAGGAGCGCGTGTCGCTCCAGGACGCGATCAGCGGCACACTGGCCAACAACCCGGACCTGCGTGCGGCGCGCGCCGGGCAGCGCGAGAGCGATGCCCGCGTCCGCGAGGCCCGATCGAGCTACCTGCCGCGCGTGGATTTCGTCGAAAGCTGGCAGCGGGGCAACAACCCGGTCTTCGTGTTCGGCTCGCTGCTCTCCCAGCAGCGCTTCTCGGCGGCGAACTTCGCGGTCGAGGCGCTGAATCATCCGGACGCCCTGACGAACTACCACAGCGCGTTCTCTGTCGATCAGCCGCTGTTCGACAGCAGCCGGCTCGCGGGAATCCGGTCCGCGCGGATTGGTTCGGAACTCGCGAAGGCCACTGTCACCGACGCGGAAGCCGGCCTGGCGCTGGACGCGACGCGGGCCTACGGCGACGTGCTGCTCGCGAACGCCAATCGCGCGGCGGCGCTGGCCGCCGTGGCGACCGCCCGAGAGGATCTCGCCCGTGCCGAGCGAAGCCGCGACGTCGGCATGGTGACCGAAGCGGACGTGCTGTCCCTCCGGGTTCATCTCGCGCAGATGCAGGAGCGTGAGATCCGGGCGGGCAGTGGTGAACAGGTGGCGACGGCCTTCCTGAACCGGCTGATGGGCGCGCCGCTCGATCGCACGCTGATCCTCGCCGAGCCGGCTGCGGCAGCTGTGGCGGCGCCGCCGATTGAGGACAGCGAGCGGGCGGCGCTGAGGGATCGCGCGAGCCTCGCGCGTGCCACGGCCCAGGTGTCGCTGGCCGAGACGGCGCGAGCGGCCGCCCACCAGGCGTTCCTGCCGCAGGTCTTCGTGCAGGGGGTCTACGAACTGAACGGCCATACGTTCGGCGACCGCGCCTCGTCGTGGATGATCGCCGGTCAGGCGCGGGTCAACCTCTTCGCGGGCGGGGGTGACGTGGCCAGGCTGCGCGCCGCGACCGAAGCCGCGAGCCGGGCGAGAGCCGAGCGTGAGAGCGCCGAGACCGGGATTCGCCTGGACGTCAGAACCGCGCGAGCGCAACTCGACGCGGCGGCGGCTCGGGAAGCTGTCGGGCGCGCCGTGGTCCTGCAGGCGCGTGAGAGTCAACGGATCATCCGCGACCGGTACGAGGCCGGTCTCGCGAGCGTCAACGATATCTTGAGGGCGGCCAACGCCCTGCTCGACGCCGAGTCGCTTCGGATCTCGGCGATTGTCGATCTGATGGTTGCCAGGGGCGCATTCGACCGAGCGGTGGGGAAGCTCCCGAGCGGAAGTCAGCAGAGGCCATGACCATGAGAACAATGTTCGTGCTGCTCATTGGAGCGGCGATGACTGTGGCGGCGTGTGGCGGTGGCAGTCGGGAGACCACTCCGAGGGACGGCGCCGGCCTGCCGATTGACGTGCAGGTTGACGTGGCCGTGACGCGCGATGTCCCGCAGCCGTTCGAGACGGGCGGGATGGTTCGGGCGCGTACGACGGCGACGCTCGTCAGCCGTCTCGTGGCGGACGTCCAGGAGGTGCTCGTTCAGCCTGGGGACCACGTGAGAGCCGGGCAGACCGTGATCCGCCTGGATGCGCGAGAACTGAGGGCAAACCATGCGCGTGCCGAAGCCGGTGCGGCGGCCGCCGATCAGGCCGTGAAGGCTGCGGCCACGGCACGCGACGGTGCCGAGGCCGCGCTGGAACTCGCCACCGCCACGCACCGGCGGGTGGCGGAACTAAGGTCCAAGAACTCCGCGACGCCGAACGAGCTGGATCAAGCGGTCGGCGGCCTCCGCGGTGCCGAGGCCCAGGCTCGAGGCGCGCTCGCCGGGATTCGCCAGGCCGAGTCCGGCGCCGTGGCCGCCCGCGCGGGATTGCAGGCTGCCGCCGTCGGGCTGTCGTACGCGGCCATCACCGCGCCGTTCGACGGGATCGTCACCGAGAAGTTGATCGAGCCGGGCAACATGGCCGCGCCCGGCGTGCCCTTGATGACGATCGAGGACGTGCGCGGCTTCCGCCTCGAGGTCCGACTCGACGAGTCGCGCGTCGGCGACGTGGACCGAACCAAGCCCGTGGAGATCCTTCTCGACTCGCCCGCCGCCCAGCTTCGGACGTTCACCGGCAAGGTCGCCGAGATCTCCCGGGCCGTCGATCCCGGGTCGCACGCGTTCCTCGTCAAGATCGATCTGCCGGCCGATGTCGGCGTTCGCTCCGGCATGTTCGGACGCGCCCGGTTTGCCGGGCCGGCGCACCGAGCCCTCGTCGTGCCGGCGTCGTCGGTTGTCCGGCGCGGACAGCTTGCCTCGGTGTTCGTGGTCACGCCCGGCCGTCGGGCGGCGGTGCGCATGGTGAATGCGGCCGCCGCTGACGGGACGCTCGTCGAGATCTCGGCCGGCCTCGATGGAGGCGAGACGATCGTCGTGAACCCGCCACCGACGCTCGTGGACGGCGCGGCAGTGAGGGAGGTTCGTCGATGAGCCGGCAGTACGGCATCGCGGGACGGCTTGCCGCCGCATTCATCCACTCCAAGCTCACGCCCCTCGTCATCCTGGCCTCGCTGGCGCTCGGTCTCCTGGCCGTTGTCGCGCTTCCACGAGAAGAGGAACCGCAAATCATCGTGCCGATGGTCGATGTGTTCGTGCAGATGCCGGGTGCGTCCCCGGCCGAGGTGGAGCAGCGCGTCACCCGGCCGATGGAGAAGCTGCTGTGGGAGGTGCCGGGCGTCGAGTACATCTACTCCACGTCGAGTCCGGGTGTCGCGATGGTCATCGTCCGATTCCGGGTGGGCGAGCAGGAGGAGGCCGCGCTGGTCCGCCTCAACCAGAAGCTCGCGTCGAACTTCGACATCATTCCGCCTGGCGCCACGCCGCCGCTCGTGAAGCCCAGGTCGATCGACGACGTGCCGATCATGGGCCTCACGCTTTGGAGCGCCCGCTACGACGACTACGCGCTTCGCCAGATCGCCGGCCAGCTGCACGACGCCATCAAGGAAGTGGCTGACGTGTCGAACGTCGAGATCATCGGGGGCCGAACCCGGCAACTGAGCGTCGACGTGGATCCGGCCCGTCTCATGTCGTATGGCCTCGACCCGACGTCGGTCGCGGGCGCCATCCAGGGCGCGAATGCCCGCCCGCCCGCTTCCGATCTCGTCGGCGGCAATCAGAGCCGATTGCTCCAAGCCGGATCGTGGCTCACGAACGCAGACGCCGTGAAGCGGGTCGTCGTCGGTGCGCGGGGTGGCGTTCCGGTGTTCGTCGGCGACCTGGCCACCGTCCACGACGGGGACTCGGAACCGGCACACTACGTGACGTTCCAGGGGCGCGACGGCCGCGCCTTTCCGGCGGTCACGCTTGCCGTCTCGAAGCGAAAGGGCACCAACGCCATCGACATCACCAGGCGGGTCGACGCGACGATCGCGCGGCTGCGAGGGACGCTGTTGCCGGCCGACGTCAATGTCACGGTGACGCGGGACTACGGCCAGACCGCCGAGCACAAGTCGAACGAGCTGCTCTGGCACATGTTCCTGGCCGTCTTCTCGGTCTCGATCCTGATCTGGCTGACGCTCGGCCGGCGCGAGGCGGCCGTGGTGCTGGTGGCGGTGCCGGTCACCCTGGCGCTCACGCTATTCGTCTTCTATCTCTACGGCTACACCCTCAACCGGATCACGCTGTTCGCGTTGATCTTCTCGATCGGCATCCTGGTGGACGATGCCATCGTGGTCGTGGAGAACATCGTGCGGCACGCCCGACTGGCGGCCGGCGAGCACCGCGATCTGAGCGCCGTGGCCGTTCGCGCCGTGGACGAGGTCGGCAATCCGACCATTCTGGCGACGCTGACCGTCATCGCCGCCATCCTCCCGATGGCGTTCGTCGGCGGGCTCATGGGGCCCTACATGCGCCCCATCCCGGTGGGCGCGACGGCTGCGATGGTCTTCTCCCTCATCGTCGCCTTCGTCGTCACGCCGTGGACCGCGCAACGGCTGATGCGGAAGCCGGGCGGCCATGCGCATGGCGGCGAGGACCGCCTGACGGGACTCTATCGCCGCGTCATGGCGAGGCTGATCGAACGGCCGAAGGAGCGTCTCGCGTTCCTCTCGGCAATCGGCATGCTCCTCCTCGCGTCGGTCGCGCTCGTCCCGCTCGGCCTGGTGACGGTGAAGATGCTGCCGTTCGACAACAAGAGCGAGTTTCAGGTCATCGTGAACATGCCCGAGGGGACGCCCCTCGAGCAGACCGCGAAGGTGACGGCGGCGCTCGCACGGGAAACGCTCCTCGAGCCGATGGTGGCCAACGTCCAGTCGTACGTCGGCACCTCGTCGCCGTACAACTTCAACGGGCTCGTTCGCCACTACTTCATGCGGCGCGGGTCGCACCAGGCCGACCTGCAGGTGAACCTCACGCCAAAAGAGGAGCGGTCGGCGCAGAGCCACGAGATTGCCAAGCGCGTCCGCACGGCGCTCCTGCCGCTCGCCAGGAAGTACGGCGCGCGCCTGCAGGTCGCCGAAGTGCCTCCGGGTCCGCCCGTGCTCCAGACGCTCGTCGCCGAGGTGTACGGACCCGACGAGGCGCGACGTGTGGCCATCGCCGAACGCGTGAAGTCCACCTTCGAGTCGACCGCCGGCGTGGTGGACGTCGACTGGTATGTCGAGCACGCTCAGGCCAAGGACAGGCTGGAGGTCGATCAGGAGAAGGCCGCAGCCGCGGGGCTGTCAGCCGGAGCGGTCGCGTCCGTCGTCCGGATGGCGGGCGCCGGTCGGGTGGTTGGCCTGCTTCATGACGACCAGGCGCGAGAGGACGTGCCGATCGTGCTGCGGCTGCCACGGGAGCTGCGGTCGTCGGTCGGCGCCCTGCGGTCGATCCGTCTCGGCGGTCCGGCGCCTGTGGCCATCGGCGAACTGACGCGGGCGACCGAGACCGTCGAATCGCAGAACATCTACCACAAGAACCTGCGGCCGGTGACCTACGTGACTGCCGACGTCGCGGGCGCGGCCGAGAGTCCGGTCTACGCGATCATCGCGATGAACCGGGTGCTCTCGGGGCTCCGGTTGCCCGAGGGCTACCGGTTCGAGATCTACACGGCCCGGCAGCCGCTCGACTCCAGCCGGTACGCGATGAAATGGGACGGGGAGTGGCACATCACCTACGAGGTGTTCCGGGACCTCGGGTTGGCGTTCGCCGCCGTGCTGCTGCTGATCTACATCCTCGTGGTGGGATGGTTCCAGTCGTTCATCACGCCGGTGACGATTATGACCGTCATCCCGTTCTCGCTCGTGGGCATCCTCCCGGCACACGCGATGATGGGCGCGTTCTTCACGGCGACCTCGACGATCGGGTTCATCGCGGGGGCCGGCATCGTGGTGCGGAACTCGATCATCCTCGTGGACTTCATCGAACTGCGGCTGCGCGAAGGCGTGCCGCTCGCCCAGGCGGTGATCGACGCCGGCACGGTCAGGTTCAGGCCCATCGCGCTGACGGCGGCGGCCGTGATTGTCGGCTCGGCGGTGATTCTCTTCGACCCGATCTTCCAGGGGCTGGCCATCTCGCTGATGGCGGGCGGCATCGCGTCGCTCCTGCTGTCCCCGCTGACCGTGCCGATCCTGTACTACCTCGTCAACCATCGGGCCGCTGCGCACGGCGTCGAGGCTGCCGCCGCACCCGCGCCCGTCGGAGAGTAGGCTGCCATGTGGAAGTGCCCGCCGTCCACGGTGCTCGTTCCAGTCGATTTCGGTGAGGCGTCGGCCCGGGCGTTGGCGGTCGCCTCGGCACTGGCGTCGCGGGTCGGGGCGCGGATCCGCGTGCTGCATGCCGAGGTCATCGAGGCGCCACCGTATTTCACGCACGAGCAGCTCGCGACGATCGAGCGCGAACGAAAGGCCGCACGGGCCAAGGCGGTGCAGTTCGTGCTCGAGTTCGCACGGGCACACGGTGTGGGACAGTGCGAGGTGGCGATCGCGGAAGGATCGCCGACCGCGGCGATCGTGCAGGCAGCGGGACAGGCCGACCTCGTCGTGATGGGCACGCACGGCCGGCACGGTCCAGGCCGCTGGTGGATGGGCTCGGTCGCCGAGCGGGTTGTCCACGACACCGGCACGCCAGTCCTTGTCGTCCGGGCAGACCTCGGAGGGCTCGCCCCGGAACAGGTCTTCGACCGTCCGCTCGTCATCGCTCCCCAGGGAGCGCAGGGTGAGGCCAATCGGATGGCCGCGGCCCTGGCGCAGGCGTTCGGCGGCCAGGTCGTCGATACGGTGGTGGCGTGTGAGGCCGACCTGGCGCAAAGCCGCCACGCGACGCTGATGGTGGTGTCGAAAGCCGGTACCGGGCAGGCCAGCCGGTTGAACCACACCGAGCACTGGCTGCGCTCGTGCGCGCTGCCGATGTTGTTCGTCCCGTCGGACCCTGTTTCGTCGTCGTCCACTACGGTCGTTCAGGGAGGTGTGTCGTGACCGTCGATCGCTACCTCCGTCTGATTGCCGGTTTCTTCGTGACCGCGACCACGCTGCTCGGGATGTACGTCCATCCCAACTTCTTCTGGTTTGCCGCGTTCGTCGGGGCCAACCTGTTCCAGTCGGCCTTCACGAACTGGTGCCCGATGATGGCGATCCTGCGACGGGCCGGCGTGAAGGACGGCGATCCCGGAGGCCGATGAGCTACGCCAGGAACGTCCGGGCGAACTCGACGAACGACCGGACGTCCGCGAAGTTGCTGGCAATGCCGAGCGAGACGCGGACCGCGCCCGTGCTCTTTCCGTCGATGCACCGGCGGAATTCGTCGTAGGTGATGCGGTCCGACAGCCTGATGAAGCAGCTCGACATCTCTTCCGGCGAGAGCCCCATGGCCAGTTCCCCGGCTCCCGGGTTGCAGAAGCAGCCGGTTCGGATCGAAATCCGCTGATCGGCGGCGCGGGCCTCGATGGCTTGGTGATCGATGAACTGGCCCGTCTCGTCGCGGAAATTGAGCGTGATCGTGCCGCCCCGATCCTCCGTGTTCGCGGGGCCGTAGACGGCGACGAGTGGCCGGCCGGTCGAATGGCGCAGCGCGAGCAGCGCATCGATCAGCCAGCCGGTGAGGGCCTGCACCCGGCGGTGGATGGTATCGACGCCGACGCTCTCGATGAAGTCGAGGCCGATATCGATCGCGGGCAGGCTCCCGAAGTTCAGTGTTCCATCTTCGAAGGCCGGCTCACCGGGCGCCAGGTGATGCCGATCCGCGCCGACCGACGCGACGGTGATCGTACCGCCGGCAAACCACGGACGCCGCAGCTTGGCGAGCGCCGGCCACCGGGCCAGCAACGCGCCGACGCCCGTGGGGTGGCCGAACATCTTGTAGAACGACAGCACCACGTAGTCCGGGTGCCACCGGCCGAGGTCCAGCCGATTGGTCGGGACGAACGCGGCGGCGTCGAGGAGCACGTCCCAGCCCCTTGCCTGCGCCTTCTCGATCCAGCCGAGGTCGTGCTGCACGCCCGAGAAGTTCGACTGCGCGGGATAGGCGAACAGACCTGGTGCGGCCTGCCCGCCCGGGTCGAGAGCCGCCTCCACATCCGATGCCACGATGCGCAGATCGGGCGGAACGACCGGGATGTACCGGAAGTCGGCATGGCGCGACCGGGCGAACTCTCGAATCCCGTTGACCGAGTTGTGATTGTCGAACGTCAGCACGAACCGCTTGCCCGGTTCGAACGGATACGACTCGCCGATGAGTTTCAACGCGTGGCTGGCGTTTCCGGTGAAGATGACGCCGTATTCCTCCGCCGCCGCATTGAAGTAGGAGAGCACGTGCCGACGTGCGCGGTCGACCAGGCCCGTCGAGAGCTGCGAGGTCGGGTTCGCCGAATGGGGGTTGCCCATCACGTCGGCGAGGAGCAGGTTCATGTGCCGATCGACCTGCGACGCGGCATAGAGCCCCGCCCCCGTGTAATCGAGATAGACGTGCCCGTTGGCGTCCAGCCGGCCGAAGTCCCGCCGCCGCAAGGCCTCGACCGGTCCGTTCGCCCCGAACTCGGGCCACGCCCGCACGAAATCCTCGCGCACCTCGCCTCCCGTGGACATCGTCGCTTCTCCGCCCGGCTCGTGAGGGGGCGCTACACGCACCCGGTGGGTTTTGGCAGCCCGGCGACCTTGCACGCGCCCTTCGCGGGTCCGGAGGGGAAGAGCTCGTAGACCTCGTTGAGCTTGAGGCCGGTCTCCTTGCAGAGTTTGCGGATCATCGGGGCCAGGCCGAATTCCAGGTAGTACTTCCGCAGGTAGTGCACGAGGGTCCAGTGGCGCTCCGTCAGGGTGTCGATCCCTTCGGAAGTGGCCAGGTCTCGCGCCACGTCATCGTTCCAGCTCGTGGGGTCATCGAGGAATCCGTCCTCGTCCACGGCGTACGGCGTTCCATTCAGGACTACGGTCGGCATGTCGAGCAGTCTCCCTTTCCTAGTTCTTGGCGAGCGCGGGCTTCCGGGCGGCGGCAATGTCCCGCACGCCCCGGATGGCCGCCTCGATGTCCGAGTCGACGTTGAAGGGGCCAATTCCGAACCGCACAGCACCGTGGATCTTGTCCGTGCCGAGTTGCTCGTGGACCATCGGCGCGCAGTGCAGGCCCGTGCGGCACGCGATGTCGTGGTCCACATCGAGTACGGTGCCGGTGTTCCCGGCCTCGAACCCGTCCACGTTGAACACCATGACGGCAATGTGGTCCGTGAGATCGCCCTGGCAGTACATCGTCACGCCGGGGATCTCGCGGATGCCTTCCACGAGACGCCGGAGCAGCCGCATCTCGTGCGCCTCGATGGCGGCGAGGCCGGTCTTCAGGATCCACTCCACGCCGGCCTTGAGGCCGGCAATCCCCAGCACGTTCGGGGTGCCGTACTCCAGCCGCCACGGGTACTCGTCGAGGTGAGCGCGCTGCGCCGAGCGCACGCCGGTGCCGCCCGCGCGAGTGTGGCGGATCTCCACGCCTTCCTGCACGTAGAGACCGCCGATGCCCGTCGGCCCCATCAGCGACTTGTGTCCGGTGAACGCGAGCACGTCGATGTTCATCGCCCGGACGTCGATTGGGATCTTGCCAGCCGTCTGCGAGGCGTCCACGACGAGCCGGATGCCGCGCTCCTTGCAGCGCCGACCGATTTCCGCCACCGGCTGGACCGTGCCGATCACGTTGGACGCGTGGTTGATGGCCACGACCTTCGTGTTGGCCTTGAAACAGCGCGCGATGGCGTCGGGATCGACGAACCCCTTCGAGTCGAACGGCACGTGGTCCACCTCGACGCCGCCGTGTCGTGCCAGGTGGTGGAGCGGGCGCAGCACCGCGTTGTGCTCGACCGTCGTGGTGACCGCGTGGTCGCCCGGGCCGAGCATGCCGAACAGCGCGAGATTCAACCCGTCCGTCGAGTTGTACCCGAACACCAGGCGATCGGATTCGGTGCCGTTGAAGAAGCGCGTCAGGAGCTTCCGGGTGTCGTCGACGAGCTGCCCGGTCTCCATGCAGAGGTCGAAGCCGGATCGGCCGGGATTGACGCCATGGGTCCGGTAGAACTGGTCCATGAAGACGTAGGTGTCTTCCGGTTTCGGGAACGACGTGGCCGCGTTGTCCAGGTAGATGAGGCTCATGGGCTTTCCAGTGTGAGGGCAGGGACGGATAGAAGAGCACCGCATTTTAACATGCGGCGCCGCCAGGACGCTTCTGGCACGCCTGCGGGGCGCAAGGCCGGGGTCAGGGCAGGCGGTACCCGTGCTCGCTTGTGACCTTGCCGCGCCACACCCAGTACACCTTGACCAGGTAGCCGAGGACGATGGCGATGCCGACGAGGTACATCACGAGCGCCACCTTCATGCTGTAGTGGCCCGACGCAGAATTGTGGATGTCCAATGCGGCCGACGAGCTGCCGGGCAGCGCGGGCAGGAGTCGCGGATAGAGGCCGGCGGCTGCCGATCCGAGGACGCCGACAATCAGCGCGCCCGTCGAGACGAATGTCATGCCGTCCCGCTCGCGACGGGCAAAGAAGGGGATGGCGCCAGCCGCGGCGAGGCCGAGCAGCGGAACGAGCACGAGGAACGGCCAGCGCGAGAAGTTGGCCGTGAACTGCGGCTGCACCACGAAGCTCGACGCGGCAACGAGCACGAGCAGCGCCAGCGTCCCGGCCCACAGCACGACGGTCGCCCGCCGGGCCCGCGTCTGCAGCGCTCCGGTGGTCTTGAGCGCCAGGTACGACGCGCCGTGCATCGCGAGCGTGACCACGCTCAGGACGCCGCACAACAGCGCAAACGGGTTGAGCAACAACACGAACGAGCCCTGGAAGTTCCCCTCGAAATCGAGCGGGACGCCGCGCAGCACGTTGCCGACCGCGGCGCCGAAGAGCACCGCCAGCAGCACGCTCGACAGCGAGAACGTCACGTCCCACGCCTCGCGCCACAGCAGGTTGTCCACCTGGTGCCGGAACTCGATCCCGATGCCCCTCAGCACCAGCAGCCACAGCACCAGCATCAGTGCGAGGTAGAACCCGCTGAAGGCTGCGGCATAGAGGTGGGGGAACGCCACCACCATCGAGCCGCCGGCCGCAATCAGCCAGACCTCGTTGCCGTTCCACACCGGGCCGATGGCGCCGATCGCGGTGGCGCGATCCTCCGGCGTCCGCGCGATCAACAGGTGCAGCACGCCGACACCGAGATCGAACCCGTCCAGCACGGCGTAGGTGGTCAGCATGCCGGCGAGCACGAGGAACCAGAGAGTGTTGACCATGGGCTAGCTACCGTTTCTCACAGCGTCTCCCGGCCCGGCCTCGACGATTCGTGCCGCGACGAAGAGATACAGCAGGCCGATCAGTGCGTAGAGCCCCATGAAGCCGAGCAGCGTGAACCACGTCATGCCGCCGGTCACATTCGTGGACGTCGCGTCCTCGGTCCGCTGCAGGCCCCACACGACCCAGGGCTGGCGGCCCACCTCGGCGACGATCCATCCGGCCTGATTGGCGATGTAGGGAAACGGCATCGCCAGCATCAGGACCCACAGCATCCACCGGGACCGGAAGAGCGTGCCGCGCCAGAGCAGGAACGCCGACAGGCTCATGACGGCGATGAAGATCGTCCCAAGCCCCAGCATGATGTGGTACGAGTAGTACACCAGTTCGACCGGCGGCTGCTGGTCGCGCGGGTAGTCGTCGAGGCCGACGACGCGCGCCCGGAAGTCGCCGTAGGCAAGATAGCTGAGCATCCGGGGCACGAGGATCGGATCCATCAGGTCGCGGCGCTCGGTGTCCGGCATGCCGATGATGGCCATCGGCGCACCCTCCTGCGTCCGGAACAACCCCTCCATCGCCGCCATCTTGACCGGCTGATACCTCGTCACGTTCTCGCCGTTCATCGCGCCGGTCGGGAACAGCGAGGCCAGCGAGAACACCAACCCGCTGATGACGCCGACGCGCAGGCAGTCGCGTCCTGCCTCCTCGTACTTCCTCGAGAGCAGGTAGTAGGCGCCGACGGCCGCCATCACCATCGACGCCGTGACCATCGACCCGCTGATGACGTGCGGATACTGCGACAGCGCGTATGGGTTCGTGAGCAGGGCCCAGAGGCTCGTCAGTTGCGCCCGGCCGTCGACGATCTCGTAGCCCACCGGGTGCTGCATCCAGGCATCGGTTGCGACGATGAAGAACCCGGAGAGGATGGCGCCGGCGGCGACCATGACGGCCGAGAACCAGTGCACGAGGCTCGGCACCCGCTTCTCGCCGAGCAGGAACAGCCCGAGGAACGACGATTCGGCGAAGAACGCGAACACCCCCTCCATGAACAGCGTCTGGCCGACGACGCCACCCGCGAAATGCGAGAATCGGGCCCAGTTCGTGCCGAACTGGAACTCCATCGGGATGCCGGTCACGACGCCCATCGCGAACGTGATCGCGAAGATCCGCGCCCAGAATCGCGCCAGCTGACCGTACCGGTCGTCCTTCCGTCGGAGGTGGAGCGTCTTCAACGTCGCGATCAGCACGCCCAGCCCCATCGTCAGCACGGGGAACAGGTAGTGGAACATGATCGTGAAGCCGAATTGCCACCTGTCGGCAATCAGCGCGTCGTTCATGGTGTGGCGACCTCTCAGTTCTTCACATCGTACCTGTCGCTCGCCGCGCCCATCAACCACTTGTCGAACCAACCCACGATGTGCTGGAGCCGTTCGACACGGTGCCACGGCTGGCCCGAGCGTGAGAGCTCATGGCTCTCGCCGGGAAAGCGTACCATCACAACGGGCTTCTTCAGGTACTTGAGGGCTCGGAACATCACCTCGCCCCCCGCCGCCGGCGGCGTCCGGTAGTCGGCCTCGCCTTCGACGAGCATCAGCGGCGTCGTCACCTTGGCGATGTGCGTGATGGCGGACCGCTCCGCGAAATCGGCCGGGTCCTCCCAGGGTGCCGCGCGGAACCATGTGGGCTGGAACAGCGTGAAGTCGGCGGTGAACCAGAAGCCGCTCCAGTCGGCGATCGATCGCTGTGAGACCGCAGCCGCGAAACGCGTCGTCTGGGTGATCGTCCAGTTCGTGAGGACACCGCCGCCGCTGCCGCCCGTGACGCCCACGCGCTTCTCGTCGACGTATCCACGGCCGACGAGCGCATCGACGCCGGCCATCAGGTCCTTGTAGTCGTCACCCGGATAGTGGAACTGGATGAGGTTGCCGAACTCCTGGCCGTACGAGGAACTGCCGCGCGGGTTGGTGTAGAGGACGACGTAGCCCTTGGCCGCCATCCACGAGAACTCGTGCGTGAACGTGCAGCCGTACGCCGAGTGCGGACCGCCATGGATTTCGAGGATGAGCGGGTACTTCTTCGACGGGTCGAAGCCGGGCGGCTTGAGGATCCAGCCGTTGATCCGGCGGCCGTCGAAGCTGGGGTACCAGATCTCTTCGGGTTCGGCGAGGTCGAGCTGCGAGAAGAGCTGTTCGTTGACGCGCGTGATCTGCTTCATCGGGGGCGGGGCGGATCCGGCGGGCGGAACGTCGAGGACGAAGAGATCGCCGATGGCGGTCGG
The DNA here is from genome assembly GCA_036504215.1 of Vicinamibacterales bacterium. NCBI lineage: Bacteria > Pseudomonadati > Acidobacteriota > Vicinamibacteria > Vicinamibacterales > Vicinamibacterales bacterium. The sequence goes on from DASXVO010000037.1 coordinate 89,831, forward strand.
CGTCGAGACGAGGACCACCGCCTTCGCTCCGTTCCGCGAGAGCGACCAGGACACCACTTCATGGTCTCCCTTCGTCACCGGTGTGACCGCACCGCTCGCAACATCCACGCGGTTGAGATTGGCTCGGCCCTGCTCCGCGGCCAGCGCGAAGATCGATTGGCCGTCGGGCGCCCACTCCACGCCCGGTGAGCCCCCTCCCCTGGGCGGATGCTGGTCGCCGCCGATGCCGCCGCCGATGTCGAAGTCGTAGGCGGTGGTGAGATTCCGGGGCGCCGATGAGCGACCATCCGCTCCGGCCACGAAGAGGTCGGGCTGGTTGTAGGAACGAACGGGTTGCCCCGCGAGACTTCCGACGAGCGCAACCTGGCGTCCATCGGGCGACATCGCCGGCTGACCGAGCGATCCCGTGACGCTCGCGATCTTCGCAGGTTCGCCACCGGCGACCGGCACGGCATAGAGCGCACCGCCTGCGACCTCGTAGTACGGTTCCAGCACGCGGTTCGAGGTGAAGAAGAGCCGCGTCCCGTCGGTCGACCAGGCCGGCGCCGACTCGTCGAACGGACCGGCGGTCACCTGATGCGGCGCGGGACTTCCCGCACCCGCGGCCGCCGCCACGACGGTCCAGATGTGGCTGTGACGCTCTGGGTCCGCGTAGCCGCTGCCGTTCGAGCGGTACGTCGCCTTCGTGATGACGCGGACGTCGCTCTCGTGCGCCGGCAGGCGCTCGGCGTCGGCGGCCGGCGCGGCCCTCGGTTCCTTCCGGTTGTCCGGCGGCACGAGATCCTTCGGCAGCGTCGTCGTCGTGAACGCAAGCAGACGACCATCCGGTGACCACTCGGGTGCGCTGCAGCCGCGCGGAAGGTCCGTGAGCGGCCGGGGTTCGCCGCCGCTGAGGTCGAGGAGGTGGAGCTGGCCGACACCTGGCCGTGCGTCCTTTTCGGCCGCGCGCACGAACGCAATCCGGCGGCCATCGGGCGCCCAGCGCGGCGAGGTGTCGCGCGGGCCGGCGGTCAATCGGCGGGGTGGCTCCTGGCCTGATGTCGGCACGATCCAGAGTGCCGTTTCGTAGCGGTTGTCCTTCGCGTTGACGCTGACGCGCACGAACACGACCTGCGAGCCGTCTGGTGAGATCTGCGGGTCGCCAATCCACACGAAGCGGAAGAGATCGGTGTCGGCAATCGGCCGTCGGGCGGCCAGCAGCGAGGGGCTTGCGAAGAGGCAGGCGAGGCCGAACATCAGGCCGATCCCTGCGGTCAGACGAGCGGCGGCGCGCGGACGGACCATGCGGCGGACGACAGTCATGGCGACTCCTTGTTCTGCCTATCCTATCAGCCGCTGCGGTATCATCGAACGGTCATGATTCTCGACGTGCTCATCGTCGGCGCCGGTCCGTCCGGGCTCGCCGCCGCCATCGCCTGCCAACGCCTCGGCCTCGCGTACGACCTGCTCGAAAAAGGCGTGCTCGTCAACTCGATCTTCCACTTCCCGTCACACATGGCGTTCTTCACCACGCCGGAGTTGCTGGAGGTCGGCGGCTATCCGTTCGTCAGTCCGTTCGAGAAGCCGACCCGCCTCGAAGCGCTACGATACTACCGGCGGGTGGTCGATGGGCAGAGACTCACCGTCACGCTCGGGGAAGAGGTGCAGGGCGTCGAGCGGCAGCCCGCGGACAACACGTTCCTGGTCCGATCGACGACGCGTCACGGCGTCGAGCACCGTCACGTCGCCCGCGCGGTCGTGCTGGCGATTGGCTACTACGACCATCCGAATCGGCTCGGGGTGCCGGGCGAGGACCTCCCGCACGTGTCGCACTACTACGACGAGGCGCATCCGTTCTACCGACAGCGTGTCGTCGTGGTGGGTGGCGCGAACTCTGCCGCCGAATCGGCGCTCGAACTGCATCGGGCCGGCGCGCACGTGACGCTCGTGCACCGGCACGCGGTGCTGGACGACGGGATCAAGTACTGGGTGCGCCCGGACATCCTCAACCGGATCAGCGAAGGATCGATTGCCGTCCGCTATGAAACGGAGGTCGTGGAGATCTCGCGCGACGCGGTCGTCGTTGACCACGCGGGCGCGAGAGACACGATCGCGGCGGACGCCGTGTTTCTGCTGACCGGCTATCACCCCGACCGCGAGTTCCTCGGGCGATGCGGCGTGCAGTTCGACCCGGCCACGTGTGCGCCGGTCCACGATGCCGACACGTTCGAAACGTCGGTTCCCAATCTCTTTCTTGCCGGCGGCGTCACCGTCGGGCACGGCACGGCGCCGGTGTTCATCGAGAACGGCCGGTTGCACGGTGAGAAGATCGTCGCGATGATCGCCCGGCGGCTGTCGTAGCGCGGGTACCATTCATGCCCGATCCGTCCCTCCCGGAGGTCGAATCCTGGCTCGAGCGGCTGTACGTCGCCGCCGAGGGCGCGAGCCTGCGCCAGGAGGACCGACGGAAGGCGAAGGAGGTCGCCGCCATCCTCGGCGAGATCGACGCGATGGCGAAGCGAGTGTCGGCAGATCCCCTGGTGCTCGTGGACGCGGCGGCCGGCAAGAGTTACGTCGGACTGCTGGCGGCAAAGCTGCTGTTCGACGCGGCTGGCCGCGCCGCCCGCGTCGTCGCGATCGAGCGGGACCCGCGGCGCGTCGCTTCCAGCCGTCGCGCGCTCGCGCGCCTCGGCACGGCCGTCGCCGTCGCGTGCGTGGCCGGCGAGGTGGAAGACGCTGCGCACTGGCCCGACCGGCCTTCCATCGTGGTGGCCCTCCATGCCTGCGGCCAGGCGGCCGACGCGATCATCGAACGGGTGGTGGCCGCCGAGGCGCGCGCGCTGCTTCTCGTCCCATGTTGCACGAGTCGCGGGGTGGCGGCGGCAGTCCTGGCCGAGGAAGCCGCGGAACGGGGCGGGATTCCGAGGCATGCGCCGGTTCGACGCCGCTTCATCCAGGCGTGGGTGGACGCGGAGCGAACGTGGCGGCTCGAGGCGGCGGGGTACGAGACGGAGGTGGTGGAGTTTGTCGGCGCCACGGTGACGCCCCACAACCTGCTGTGGCGGTCACGCCTGGTCCGCGAGCCCGCGCGCATGGCGGCGGCCGGGCGGGCGCTCGCGCAGTTGACGGCCACGGGCGCCCCGGGACGTGCCGCGACTCGACCCGAACCGCGATGAATGGTCAGTGCACGGTCCGCGTCTTCCGGTCGAGATAGTCCATCAATACGTACTGCCCGAGCGTGTGTGGCGTGGTGAAATACGCCTTTCCGCGGCAGATGCCCGCGACCTGGCGCACGAAGCTGGCCAGGTCGGGATCGTGCGCGAGCATGAACGTATTGACCATGACGCCGCTTCGTCGGCAGGCGGCCACCTCCGCCAGCGTTTCCGACACGATGAACGGGTCGAGACCGAAGGCGTTCTTGTAGACCTGGCCGTCCGGGCGAGTCAGGGCAGACGGCTTGCCGTCGGTGATCATGATGATCTGCCGCATGTCCTTCCGTTGCCGGTCCAGAATGCGGCGCGCCACGCGCAGCCCTTCGCGGGTGTTGGTGTAGTACGGCCCGACGCGCACGCGTGCGAGTTCCTTGAGCGGGATCTCCTCCGCCGAATCGTGGAACAGCACCAGGTGGAGCGAGTCGCCGGGATACTGCTGCCGGATGAGCGTGGACAGCGCCAGCGCGACACGCTTGGCCGGCGTGAACCGATCTTCGCCGTACAGGATCATGCTGTGGCTGCAGTCGAGCATGAGGACCGTCGCGCACGAACTCTGGTACTCGCCCTGCGACACCATCAGGTCTTCGTACTGCACGTCGATGACCGTTCCATTCGGCGTGTCGCCCGGTCCGGGGATCCCGGCGGTTCCGGCCGCCGGCATGCGCTCGATGCCCGTCCGGCGGACCGCATTCAGGATGGTGCTGCTCGGATCCAGGTTGAGCGTGTCGCCGAACGCGTACGGCTTTGGGGCGCCGGTCGCCTCGATGCCGGTCGAGAGATCGCGCGTATCGTGCCGGCCGAAGCTGCTCTTGCCGAGCGAGCCCAGCAGGTCGCGCAGCGCGCGGTACCCGAGGAAGTCGATGCCCTTGTCGGTGACCTCGACCTTCATCGGCGGCGACGGTTCACCCTGGCCACCTCCCGTGCCCCGCGACTGGCGTTCGCGTCGTGCCGCCTCGAGATCGGGGCTGCTCGTGATGTAGCCCTCCTGCTCGAGGCGGTCGATCAACTGCTTGACCAGTTGTTCCAGCCGGTTCGGATTGCCGGAGTCGTCCAGCAACCGATCGAGGGCTTCCTGCGACAACACCTCGCCGTCGAGCAGCGCCTCGAGAATGGCATCATGGAGCGCCTGTATCGAATCCTGCGGATCGGCCCACGGGGACGCCGGTCCGCCGGCGAAACCGCTCGACAGCAGCAGGTCGGACAATCTCGAGAGCAGGTCCTCGAGGTCCAAATCCTCGCCGTCCACGGCTTCGTATTTCGAGTATTTGTACCGCATACGGTCCGCACGGGCGAGACGCCCGTGCCACTCAGTCAATCCCGAGTCCAGCGGTCAGAGCCCAGCTGCCAGCGTCCAGAGCCTAGTTGTAGTACTTCTTCTTCCGTTCCTGAATCGGAGAGTCCTCGTCGTACATCGAGTCGGGCGGCCGGGGCGTGCGTCGCGGTCCGTGCTGTTCGGTCCCGTGGTAGCCGCGCTCGTCGCTGCGGGCGATCCGCTTCAGGGAGTAGAGACCCTCCAGGACGAAGTCCACGGCCGCGGCCACGCGCGGCGGCTCGGTGCCGGCGGACACACCCGCTTTCCTGGCCAGCTCGATCAGCCCCGGAACCGCCTTCGCCCGGTCGAGGAGTTCGCCTGCCGAAGACGTGTCGGCGATCTGGATCGAACCCCCGCCTTCGAACCACTCGACGACGCCCGCGGTGTCGATGCCGTCCGCGTACCCGGTGAACACGTTCGCCACGGCCGCGCGCACCAGTTCGCGGGCGACCGACTCGGCGCCCTTCAGCTCGCCCTCGTACTCCAACTCGAACTTGCCGGTCAGCGACGGCAGCGCGGAGTAGATGTCGGTCACGCGCGCGACCGCCAGGCGCTCGGAGGCCGTCAGGGCCCGCCGCTCGGCGTTCGACGCGACGTTCTCGAGACTGGTGATCGGCATGCGCTGGCTGACGCCCGACCGCTTGTCGATCTTCTTGTCCGCGCGCGCCTGGAAGGCGATCTCCTCGACGACCTCCCGTACGAATGGCGGCACCTCCACGCACAGTCCTTCGTCGTGGCGATCGAGCCACGCTTCCTGCGCGGTGATGGCCAGGGCGTGTTGCCGCGTCACCGGATAGTGGGTCCGGATCTCGGATCCGATGCGGTCCTTGAGCGGCGTGATGATCTTGCCGCGCGCCGTGTAGTCCTCGGGGTTCGCCGTGAACACGATCATGACGTCGAGCGGGAGACGCACGGGATAGCCCTTGATTTGGACGTCTCCCTCCTGAAGGATGTTGAAGAGTCCCACCTGGATCTTGCCGGCGAGGTCGGGCAGTTCGTTGATGGCGAACACGCCCCGGTTCGCCCGCGGCAGCAGCCCGTAGTGCATCGTCATCTCGCTCGAGAGGTGCAGACCGCCCCGCGCGGCCTTGATCGGGTCGATGTCCCCGACGATGTCGGCGATCGTCACGTCGGGCGTCGCGAGTTTCTCCACGTAGCGGGCGTCCCGCGCCAGCCAGGCCACCGGCAGGGCGTCGCCTTCATCAGCCACGCGTGCGCGGCAGGACGTGCAGATCGGAGCGAGCGGGTCGTCGTTGATCTCGCAGCCGCGGACCACCGGGATCCACTCGTCGAGCAGGGTCGCGACACCGCGCAGGATGCGGCTCTTCGCCTGGCCCCGCAGGCCGAGGAGGATGAAGTTGTGACGGGACAGGATGGCGTTCACCAGTTGCGGGACGACGGTCTCGTCGTAGCCAACGATGCCGGGGAAGAGCGTCTCGCCGGCTCGGAGCTTCCGCATCAGATTCTGACGGATTTCGTCTTTGACGTTCCGGTGCGGGACGGCGCCACTCGCGACGGCGGCGCGGAGTCCGCCGAGCGTGTCGATCGTGTGGGGGCTGGCCATGTCCGATGATAGCACGCATATCAGACCATTGTGGTCGCCTATTGATGAGCTGTCGCGCATGCCGGCTGATATGATCCGCCAGTGCACCGCCATTCATGGGCTCGGCGCGACCGGCCTCTGGTCTTCGGTCATCGTGGCGGCAGCCGGCTGGCCCCGGAGAACACGCTGGCGGCATTCGACCGCGGCGTTGCCGAGGGCGTGGATGGTCTCGAGCTCGACGTCCGGCTTTCGCGGGACGGCGAGGTCATCTCGTGCCACGACGCGTCGATCGACAGGACGTGCGGAGGACGGGGGCCCGTGGCGGAGCGGACGGCGGCGGAACTGGCGATGGTGGACGCGGGATACCACTTCAGTCCCGGCGACGGGACCTTTCCGTTTCGGGGCCGCGGCGTCGGGGTGCCCACGTTGCGGGCGGTGCTGGCCCGCTATCCGGGGCTGCCGCTCGTCGTTGAAATGAAGGACGACACCCAGGCGATGGTCGAGGCGACGGTCGCCGTGGTCCGCGAAGCGGGCGCCGCCAGCCGCGTGTGCCTGGGGTCGTTTCACCAGGGGGTGCTTCGGGCCGCGCGTCGCCTGGCACCGGAGATTGCCACCGGGGCGGGGCGACAGGAAGTGGTCCATGCCCTGATCTGGGCGCGGCTTGGCTGGTTCCCGCCGCCACACCGCTACGACGCACTGCAAGTGCCGGAATCGCGCCAGGGCATCCGTGTGGTCACACCCCGGCTGGTCGGTGCCGCGCACCGTGCTGGCCTCCGCGTGCAGGTCTGGATCGTGGACGGCGCCGATGACGTGCGCCGACTGCTCGATTGGGGCGTGGACGCCGTGATCACCGACCGGCCGGACGTGGCGGTGCCGACGGTCCGCGGGTGGCTGGAGTCACGCGCGCGAAGGTCGGGAACACCTGCCTGAGGATGTAGCCGCGCAGGGCTGCATCGAACGCCTGGGTCTTCTCGAGCTCGCCCTTGCCTGTCGGCACCGACGTCGTGTTGAACGCGACCACGTACCCGGCGCGGATCGCCGGGCAGACGTAGAAGTGCGCGATGAACCCGTTCTGGTTGCCGCTGTGGCCGATGAGGCGCAGTCCGTCACGATCCTCCACGAAGAAGTTCAGGCCGATGGCGACGCGGTCGCCGCCCTCGGTGCTCACCGGCAGTTGCGGCACGAACATCTCCTCGAGCGAACTGCGCTTCAGCACCCCGTCGTGAACGGTCCGCTGCGCGTCGCCGCCGATCAGGAAGGCGAGGTACTTCGCCATGTCGGTGAGCGGCGCATTCAGCCCGCCGTTGGAGACGGTGATGCCCGTGTCCGCGTCGAACGGCGCCGGGCGCGCCCTGCCGTTCTCCACGTAGTAGCTGGCGCTCCGATGGGGGAGGAGGTGGTAAGGCGTCGTGTCGAAGTAGCTCCGCGACATGCCGAGCGGCTTGAAGATGTTCTTGTCGATGTAGACCTCGTAGTCGTCGCCCGTCAGGTCCTCGATGATCCGGCCGAGGAAGATGATGCCCGGGTTCGAATACGAGTGGCGGCTGCCGGGACGGAACTCGACCTCGGTGTAGGGCAGCATCGCGACGATCTGCGCCCAGCCTCGCGGCTCGAATGGGTGCCATGGCTTGTCGCCGCCCCAGGGCCATGTCGGGCCGCGAAAACCGGCACTGTGCGTCATCAGGTGCCTGATCGTGATGTCGCTGATGTCGCCGAATGGATCGTGCACCTGGCGCAGTTCGGGCAGGTACTTCACGACGGGATCGTCGAGCGTCAGGCGGCCCCGGTCGCGCAACTGCATGATCGCGACGGCCGTGAACGTCTTGGTGATCGAGGCCCAGTGGAAGATTGTGTCCGCATCGACGGCATGCTGCCGCGCCACGTCGGCCATGCCGTTCATCAGGCTGGCCACGGCCTGGCCCTCGTGGATGACCAGCAGACCGCTCCCGACGATGGCGTTGTCCTCGAGTCCTCGCTGGTAGAAGGTGCGCAGGCCGTCGATCGCGCGGGCGGACGGGGCGTCCTGCGCGCGGGGAGTCGCGGACAACATGGCCGCGCCGATCACGGCGCCGACCACCAGGTGCGTGGTGATTGGTCGAGTCACAGCGGTCCCTTCGTCATCGGGGACGACCCAGCCGACTCACAACGCCGCGGCTGCTGACCGATGACGCGCACAGTCTGGCGGATCGTCCGGCGTCCGTCAAAGCCGGCTGGCCCCCGTCGGCGTGCCGTTCGCGAGCGATCGGCCGGCGGGAACCGGCAGTTCGCTCCCCGGCTCAGGGCTCGAGGAGCAGCGTCGGTACCTTGGCGAACACCTCGTCGAACATGTCCGGCGTGAGCCGGCCGGTGTTGGTGTTCTGCCGGCTCGGATGGCGAGACGCGGAGATGGCCTCGACAGACGTCATCCGACGAGCAGCGGATTCTCCAGCATCCGCCGCAGTGTGGCGAGGAACCGCGCCCCCTGCGCACCGTCCGCCACGCGGTGGTCGACCGAGAGCGTCAGCTTCATCCGCCGGCCCACCCTCACCTGGCCGTTCTCGACCACCGGCGCCTCACGTACGGCGCCGACCGCGAGGATGCCGGCTTCGGGCGGGTTGATGATCGCGGAGAATTCCTCGATGCCCATCATCCCGAGATTCGAGATCGAGAAGGTGGCGCCAGTGTACTCGTGGGGCTGCAGCCGTCGGTTACGCGCCCGGTCGGCGAGCGTCCGCGCCTCGGCGGCAATCTCGTCGATCGACTTGGAGTCGGCATCCCTGATGACCGGCGTGATCAGGCCATCCTCGAGCGCCACGGCAACGCCGATGTGCACGCGGCCGTACTGCTTCACGTGGTCGCCGGCGAACGACGCGTTCATCTCCGGGTGGCGCTTGAGCGCGGAGGCGGCGGCCTTGATGATCACGTCGTTGAGCGAGATCGGGTAGTTCTCGTCTCGAAGCGCGCGGTAGGCCTCCCAGAGGCGGTCCATCGCCACGTCCACGGTGAGGTAGAAGTGGGGCACCGGGGCCTTGCTCTGGACGAGGCGCCTGGCGATGGTGCGGCGCATCGACGAGAGCTCGATTTCCCTGACCTCGACGGCCGGCTGGCCGCCCGGCAGCGCCGGCTCGGCGCCCGACGCCTGGGCGAGCGCCGCCTCGATGTCGCGCTTGATGACGCGACCCTGCGGGCCCGTTCCCTGGAGGCTCGCGAGGTCGATGCCGGCCTCGGCGGCCATCCGGAGCGCGAGCGGCGACGCGCGCAAGGATCGTCCCGGACCGGCATCGCGCGCGGCAGCCGGAGGCGCTGCACGAAGCGCGGTCGCGGGCAGCGTCACCGGCCGGGTCGGGGCGACGCCGGCGGGGCGCGGCGACGCAGCTGGCGGCGGGGGCGGTGCCTCCCTCGTCGGCGCGACGGGTTCGATCAGTGCCGAGATGTCCTCGTCGGGAGCACCGATGACCGCGATGATCGCGCCCACCTTGATCGTCGCGCCAGCCTGCGCGATCACCTTGCGGAGGACACCGTTCGTGTACGCCTCCATCTCCACCGTCGCCTTGTCGGTCTCGACCTCGGCGAGCGTCTGCCCCGTCTCGACCTTGTCGCCTTCCTGCTTGATCCACCGGAGGATCGTGCCCTCCTCCATCGTGTCGCTCAGCTTGGGCATCACCACGCGCGAAGCCATAGGCGCTCCTGAATCCCGAGTCCTGAATCCCGAATCCTGCTTACTCGATGTACAGCACTTCCTTCACCGCCTGCACGACGCGCGCAGGGGAGGGCATCGCCATGTGCTCCAGGTTCTTGGCGTACGGCATCGGGACGTCCGCCCCCGTCACCCGCGTGACCGGCGCGTCGAGATCGCCGAAGGCATCGCGGTGAATCACGTACGCCAGCTGCGCGCCGATGCCGCTGTATTCCCAGCCTTCTTCGACGATGACGCAGCGGTTCGTCTTCTGGACCGACGCGACCAGCGGCTCCTCGTCGAGCGGCCGCAGCGTGCGCGGGTCGATGACCTCGCACGCGATCCCTTCCGCGGCGAGCGCCTCGGCCGCCTTCAGCGCGATGCTCACCATCTTCGACCACGCGATGATCGTCACGTCCGTGCCCGCGCGCTTCACATCGGCCACGCCGAGCGGCACGGTGTACTCGCCCTCGGGCACCTCGCCCTTCGAACCGTACAGCGTCTCCCCTTCGAAGAAGATCACCGGGTCATCGTCTCGAATCGCGGACTTGAGGAGGCCCTTCGCGTCGTACGGCGTGGAGGGCGCGACAACCTTGAGCCCCGGCACGTGCGCGAACCAGCCTTCGAGCGACTGGGAGTGCTGTGCGGCCAGCTGGTGCGCCGCACCGCCAGGGCCGCGCACGACCATCGGGATCTTGAACTGGCCGCCCGACATGTAGAGCATCTTCGCGGCGCTGTTGATGATCTGATCCATCGCCAGCATCGAGAAGTTCCACGTCATCATCTCGATGATGGGGCGCAGGCCGACCATCGCGGAACCGACGCCGACGCCGGCAAAGCCCTCTTCGGTGATCGGCGTGTCGATCACGCGGCGTTCGCCGAATTCCTGGAGCAGGCCGCGGCTGACCTTGTAGGCGCCCTGGTAGACCCCGACCTCCTCGCCCATGAGGAAGACGTTCGGGTCGCGCTGCATCTCCTCGCGCAGCGCCTGGGTCAACGCGTCACGGTACGTGATCAGAGGCATAGTCTCGACTCGCGTCCCTACTGGTGGCTTCGCGTATACGAGCCGTACGGCTGGCTGTAGACGTCCTCGTAGAGCGCGCCCGCCGGCGGTTCGGGGCTGTGCTCCGCGAACTCCACCGCCGCGTCCACGATTCTGCGCGCCGCGGCGTCGAGCTGCTCGAATCCCTGCCGATCGATCAGCCCGTCGGCCGCCAGCTTCTCGAAGTACCGCTTGATCGGATCCTTGAGCTTCTGCTCCTCGACCTCTTCCTTGGTCCGGTAGTGCCCGTGGACCGGGTCGGACATCGAGTGGCCCATGAACCGGTAGCATCGCGCCTCGATGAGCGTCGGCATGCTCTCGCGGCGCGCGAGGTCGCCGGCCCGGCCGATCGCCTCCCGTACGGCGAGCACGTCCATCCCGTCCACCGTCTCGCTCGCCATGTCGTACGCGCACGCCCGCTGCGCCACGTCGTAGATCGCCGAGGCCCGCTCGATCGCGGTCCCCATCCCGTACCGGTTGTTCTCGACGATGTAGACACAGGGGAGCTTCCAGAGCGCGGCCATGTTGAGCGACTCGTGGAACGCGCCGATGTTCACCGCGGCCTCGCCGAAGAAGCACAGCACGACCTGCGGCCGCGCCTGGTACTTCATCGCGAACGCCACGCCCGTCGCGAGCGGGATGTGGCCGCCGACGATCGCGTGGCCGCCGAGCATCCCATGTCCGGCGTCGAACAGGTGCATCGACCCGCCCTTGCCGCGCGACAGGCCGGTGTCACGGCCGAACAGCTCCGCCATCACTCGGCCGGGGTCGCAGCCCTTCATGATCGCGTGGACGTGATCGCGATAGGAACAGAAGATGTAGTCCTCGGGCTGCAGCGTGGAGATGGCGCCCACCGACACCGCTTCCTGCCCGATCGCCAGGTGACAGAACCCCCCGATCTTCTGCAGGGAGTACATCTCGGCGCACCGTTCTTCGAACCGCCGGCCCAGCAGCATCTTCGCGAGAAGATCGATCTGGACGTCTTTCGCCAGCGTGGCGGGTCGTTCCATCAAGCGTTCGTTGGCCATGTGGACTCGTCGTAGGCGTCTGCCTGCTCGTGCGCGTGGTAGGAGGACCGGACGAGAGGGCCGGCCTCCACGTGGCCGAAGCCCAGGCTCAGGGCCGTCGTGCGCAGCATCTCGAATTCCTCGGGATGGTAGTAGCGGGCGACCGGGAGGTGCGCCGCCGAGGGGCTGAGATACTGCCCGATGGTCAGGATGCCGCAGCCGACCGACCGGAGGTCGGCGAGCGTCGCGATGACTTCGTCCCACTCCTCGCCGATCCCGACCATCAGGCCGGACTTCGTCGGGATGGTGGGCGCGTACTTCCGCGCGCGGTCAAGCAGCTCGAGCGTGCGGGGATACCGGCCGCCCGGCCGCGCCGTGCGGTAAAGCCGCGGCACGGTTTCCGTATTGTGGT
>DASXVO010000038.1 GCA_036504215.1 Vicinamibacterales bacterium
GCCACCGTCGGCGACCTCGTCGTCAAACTCGACCGGGCGCGCCAGCGGCTCGAATCCATCCAGCCGGGGTGCACGCTGTCGCGCCGACGCAAAACACCGAAGATTGTCGCTGTATAGCTATTTCAGGGACACTACACTAGAGAATCACCCGGCGAGCCGTTCTGATACAGTGGCGCAAACCCGCCTCAATCTGGAAGATTCCTCACGCCGCCGACTACAGGGACTGCCTCCAGATGCCGATTCTGTAAATACCGGGCCACGCGGCCGTGTCCCTGTGCATCCGATGAACAAGAGCATGCTGCGGATGAACATTGCGCTCCGGGTCGTCATGACCATCGCCACCGTCACCTGGCTGACGGCCGGAGTGGCGTTTGGCCTCGATCCGTCCAAGCGAATCAGCCAATACACGCAGCAGGCCTGGGGGGTCGAAGACGGATTGCCCCAGGCGATGGCACAGGCCATCACCCAGACGCGCGATGGCTACATCTGGGCGGGCACCCAGGAGGGCCTGCTCCGGTTCGACGGCATGCGGTTCACGGTGTACGACAAGTCGAACACACCGGCGATCCACAGCAACGATGTCGGCGCGCTTCTCGAAACCCGCGACGGCGCGCTCTGGATCGCGACCAACGGCGGCCTCGTCCGGCTGAAAGACGACGTCTTCACCGGCTTCACGATGCGCGACGGGCTGGTGAACGACTGGACCTACAGCCTGGCCGAAGCGCCGGACGGTGCGCTCTGGATTGGGACATCCGGCGGCGGCGTGAGTTGTTTCAAGAACGGCCGCTTCACCTCCTACACCACCAAGAACGGCCTGCCCCACGACATGGTCAGTTCCATCGTGGTGACCACTGACGGCGTCGTGTGGATGGCGACTGGCGCCGGACTGACCCGGTTCAGCAACGGCGCGTTGACCGTCTACGGCACGCGCGACGGGTTGCCGAGCACGAACGTGCGCCGGCTGATGATCGACACCGACGGATCGCTCTGGATTGGCACATCGGGCGGCCTGGCACATCTCGTCGATGGAAAGTTCGTCGCGTATCCGAAACTGCCTGGCGCTGGCGACGTCCGCGCGCTCGAACGCGATCGAGAGGGTTCGCTGTGGATTGGCACCGACGGTTCGGGCCTCCATCGGATGCGCGACGGCGCCTTCGAGCACTACACCACGCGCCAGGGCCTCACGAGCGACTTCGTGGCCGACGTCTACGAGGATCGCGAAGGCAACCTCTGGGTCGGCACGCTCAACGGCGGGTTGCTTCGGCTGAAGGACACCGCGTTCACCACGTACACGACGACGGAGGGGTTGTCGAACAACTTCGTTCGCCCCATCCTCGAGGCCTCGGACGGCTCGGTCTGGATCGGCACGCAGGGCGGCGGACTGAACCGGCTCAAGAACGGTACGGTCACGACGTGGCAGATGCGGGACGGACTGCCGAACGATCTCGTATGGGGTCTGCACGAGGGCCGCGACGGGTCGATCTGGATCGGGACCAACGGCGGGCTCACGCAGCTCCGCGGCGGGCGTTTCAAGTCTTGGTCCGCCAAGGATGGGCTCTGCGGTGATATCGTCCGCGCCATCTTCGAGGATCGCGACGGCACGATGTGGATCGGCACCCGGGGCGGCGGATTGTGCACGCTCCAACGGGGGAAGTTCACGTCGCACTTCAACGACGGCGAGGTGCCCGGGGGACTTGTACACGCAATCGTGGAGGACCGGGCCGGCACGATCTGGATCGGCTCCAACGCCGGTCTGACGAGGTACGACCACAACACTTTCAAGACGTACACGACCAAGGACGGGCTGTCCAACGACAACGTCTACACGGTCCGCGAGGACCCGGACGATGGCTCGCTCTGGATCGGCACCTACGGCGGCGGCCTCACGCGGATGAAGAATGGCGTATTCGCGCGCTATACCGTCCGCAATGGGCTCTACGACGACGTGGTGTTCGACGTGTTGGACGATCGCCACGGCAGCCTGTGGATGTCGTGCAACAAGGCCGTGTTCCGGGTGAACAAGCGCGACCTCGACCGCTTCTCCAGAGGCGAGATACCGAGCTTCGCGTCAACGGTCTACGGCATCGGCGACGGCATGAAGTCGGCCGAGTGCAATGGCAACGTGCAGCCGGCGGCCTGGCGCACGCGCGATGGCCGGCTGTGGTTCCCGACGGTCAAGGGCGTGGTGTCGATCGACCCGGTTCAGGTCCGCAACAATCTCGCCCCGCCGCGGGTCCTCATTCAGCGGGTCTTCGTGGACGGCGCCGAGGTCGGTCTCCGCGGGGCGATTGAAGTCAAGCCGGGCGCCGGAAGCCTCGAGTTCCGGTACGCCGCCCTGACGTTCATCTCGCCGCGCCGCGTGTCCTTCCGCTACATGCTCGAGGGCTTCGACCGTGAGTGGGTCGAGGCGGGCGGCCGGCGCACGGCGTATTACACCAACATCCCGCCCGGCGCGTACCGGTTCCTGGTCATCGCCCGGAACACGGACGGCGCCTGGAGCGCCGCGCCGCAGGCTGTCTCCTTCTACCTGAAGCCACACGTGTACCAGACGTGGTGGTTCTACGCGCTCACCGGCCTGGTGCTCGTCGGGCTGTTCTTCGGCGCCCATCGCGTTCGCGTGCGATCGATGAAGGTGCGCGAGCAGGACCTGATCCGGCTGGTGAACGACCGGACCCAGGACCTCGAGCAGGCGAAGCAGGCAGCCGAGGCGGCCAGCCGCGCGAAGAGCGAGTTCCTCGCGAACATGAGCCACGAGATCCGCACGCCGATGAACGGCGTCATCGGCATGACCGAGCTCGCTCTCGACACCACGCTCGACCCTGAGCAGCGCGAGTACCTGACGATGGTCAAGGCGTCGGCGGAATCGCTGATGACCGTCATCAACGACATCCTCGACTTCTCGAAGATCGAAGCGGGCAAGCTGGACCTCGAGGAGGTGCCGTTCGGCCTCCGGACCACGGTGGCCGACGCGATGCGCACGCTGGCGTTACGCGCGCACGAGAAGTCCCTGGAATTGCTCTGGCGGGTCGCACCCAATGTGCCGGATGGATTGATGGGCGACCCGGGACGCCTGCGGCAGGTGCTGATCAATCTTGCCGGCAACGCGATCAAGTTCACGCAGGCGGGCGAGGTCGTGCTCGACGTGGAGTTGGAGCAGCGCACCGACAAGTCTGCACAGTTGCACTTCGCCGTGCGCGACACGGGAATCGGCATCCCCGTTCACAAGCAGGGCGCGATTTTCGAGGCATTCGTCCAGGCCGACGGTTCGACCACACGTCAGTACGGCGGAACAGGCCTCGGTCTGACGATTTCGTCACGGCTCGTTGCTCTCATGCACGGCAAGATCCAGGTCGAGAGCGAGCACGACCGCGGCAGCACGTTCCACTTCAGCGCCACCTTCGCCCTGGCGGCTGCATCCGCCGTCCCGCCGGAGATCGTGGTGACACCGGACCTGGCCAACCTGAAGGTCCTGATCGTCGACGACAACGCCACGAACCGGCGGATCCTCGTCGAGATGCTGTCGACGTGGAGGATGGCGCCCACCGCGGCGGCCGATGGTCTGTCCGCCATCGAGATCCTGTGTCGGGCGAAGGCTGAGGCACAGCCGTTCAGCCTGGTGCTCCTCGACATGATGATGCCGGACATGGACGGCTTCGAGGTTGCGGATCGCGTGCGCCGGACTCCCGAGATCTCCGACACTCCGATCATCGTCCTGTCGTCGTCGCTGCGGGCCGAGGACCAGGGCGAACGTCAGCGCCTGGGCATCCATCTGTGCCTCACGAAGCCGGTCCGGCAATCTGACCTGCTCGACGCCATGACCGGCGTGATGGCCGTGTCCGGGCGGGCCGAGCGCAGCACGGCAGCGCATGGCGCGCCGAGCGACGACGTCGTCACGCGCGGTCGGGTCCTGCTCGCCGAGGACAACGCCGTGAACCAGCGGCTGGCTGTGCGCATGCTCGAACGCCGCGGCTACACCGTGACCCTCGCGACAACGGGCGCCGAGGCGCTGCGATTGCTGGGCAGCCAGCAGTTCGAACTGGTGCTGATGGACGTGCAGATGCCGGTCATGAACGGCTTCGAGGCGACGCAGGCCATCCGCGAGTGGGAACGGACGACCGGCCTGCACCAGCCGGTCATCGCCATGACGGCGCACGCGATGAAGGGCGACCGCGAGCGCTGCCTGGAGGCTGGCATGGACGGCTACGTCGCCAAGCCGATTCACGCCAACGAACTCTTCGCCGCGATCGAAGCGGTGCTGGGGCCGTCCAGTCGAGAGCCCGCCGCCGCTGGCGGGTAGGGCAGGCTCTCCCGCGCGAACGCCGAACCCCCCTTCACTCGAGCGTGAAGTTCACCGTGACGGTCATGATGACGGGGACGGCCACGCCGTTCAGCAGCGTCGGCGTGAATTGCCACTGGCACACGGCGTCGAAGGCCGCCTGGTCGAGCATCGGAACCGAGCGCAGGATGCGAGCATCGGCCACCTCGCCATCTGTGCCGATCAATACCTCGAGAATCACCACCCCCTGCACCTGCGCCTGGTGGGCCTCGTCCGGATAGATTGGCTTCACGTCGCGCGTCTTCGTTGGAGGCGTGATGCCCCCACCCACTTTTATCGCGTCGGCCGGCCAGTCCATCGAACGCTCGTATTGAGCCGGCGGTGGCGGCGGGGTCTGGGGCGGCGCCGGGGGATTCGGCGGTGCGGGCGGCGCCTTCGGCGCCGGCGGCTGAGGAGTCCGTGCGGCGGTTGGCGGCGCAGGCGGCGCCGGAGCTTGTGCGGCCGCAGGTGGTGCCGGCGGCGCTGGCGGGGTTGACGCGCGAAGCGTCCGACTGCGCAGGATCTCCACGCTCCGTGGTCCGACAACCCGGTACGACAGCCCGGCTGCCGACTTCGCAATCGAGGTCAGCGCCTGCTCCGCTGTCGCGTTGTCGAGCACGACGTCGATGTGCGCGGCGAGGAGTCGTTCGAGGCCAGGGTGCGGCAGAATCTCGATGCTGCAGCTCTTGGCCACCGTATCGAGCGCCTGCTGAACGGTGGCGTTCGGCAGCTTCAGGGTGACCCGCGCCGTCGTGGCCAGCTTCGGCCCGATGGCCGTGACGGCGGGCACAGGGGCGGGCGCCTGCAACGGAAACGCTCCAACGGCGAGGCGGCCCCCGACGAAGACGCAAGCCATCATCACACCGGTCGCCAGAACGAGCCGCGCTTTCGACATGGAAACCTCCTTGACCAACAGGGTGACGCGCTGGCGCAGGTGCGCCCGCTTCAGGAACAGCGACGCAGGGGCGAGCGCTGAACAACGAGGGGCCGTCGCCATCTGCAGCAGCGTCTGCAGATAGGGCTGTTTTGCCCCGAGGCACCGAACCGCCTCGCGGTCGACGACCTGCTCGCGGGCCAGCTCGAGTTGATCGACGAGCCACCAGATGCCCGGGTGGAACCAGCACACCGCACGGAGCAGTTCGTCGAATCCGGTGCGCAGCCAGTCCCGCCGTCGGACGTGCAGGAGTTCGTGGAGCGTGATCGCGGTTTGCCCGTCCGCCGAGAACGTCGGGAACTCGGGGGGCAGGAGCACGACGGGCCGTACGACGCCCCAGGTCACAGGCTTGTTGGCGGTCATCGCCACCAGGAATTCCGCGTCGGCCCCCGCGAGGGCGACGGCCCGCTGCACGGCCTCGGGACGCGGATCGAGAGCGTGAGCGGCGCGCCGCAGTCGCGCCATGGCAAGCAGGCCAACGGCCAGCCACAGCGTCCGCAGGACGATGCCCGCCACGATCACCTCCTGCAGGGTGAACGGCACCCACCACCGGGTCGCCGCGGCTGCATCCGCAGGAGCCGGCGAAGGGTCCGTCGAGGCAGTCGCGCTGTAGCTCGCCTGGTCAGTCGGGACGGGGGCGGCAGGCGGGGATGTCCACGCCTGCAGCAGCGGCAGCACCAGGCAGACCGCGAGAACCACGCGCCAGAGTACAAGCCGTGCGCGTGGCGACCAGATCCCGAGCAGGCGCGGCAGTGGGGCTGCGACCAGGATCACCGCCGCGGCCTGGAGCGCCCAGGCGACGAGGTTCGCCGTGGTGAGCGCGTCCATCACTCAGCCTCGCGGACGAGCCGCTCGAGTTCCTCGAGTTCGCGGGCCGACAGGCGCCGGTCCTCGACGAGGTGCACGAGCAGCGGATGCGCCGAGCCATTGAATACGCGGTCGACGAAATCGCGAACCATGGAGCGAACGACCTGGCGTTCCGGGCGCGCGGGCTTGTAGACGAACGCCCGGTTCTCGCGGCTGGCCTTCACGTACCCCTTTCGCTCCAGCACCCGCATCATCGTCATCACCGTGGTGTAGGCGATCTTGCGGCGCTCGAGGAGCGTCTCGTACACGTCGCGGACGGTCGCCGGCCCCTTCTGCCAGACGATCTTCATGATCTCGAGTTCCTGAGGGGTGAGCGTCGAACTAGGCGGTCTCATAGTACTAATAACATAGTACGTAAGAACAACGATGTCAAGCAGAACGCCGTCCTCCGCCGCTGGCCCCGCCGCCCCAGCTACCCCATCACCGTCAGCACCTCCAGCACCTTCAGCACCGCACCCCCGGCACCCGCAGCACCTTCAGCACCTCCAGCACCGCACCCCCGGCACCCGCAGCACCCTCAGCACCTCCAGCACCTGTGCTACAGTCCGTCCTCGGAGGCGTCCTCGTGAGCTTCATCCGTCTCGGACTCTGCGCGTTCGCGTTAGCGGTCGCTCTCGGCGTGAGGGCCGGCGGCCAGGGACCGGGTGCGTGGATGGATCTCGCCAGGACGCCTCCGATGGGGTGGAACAGCTGGAACAAGTTCGGGTGCGATGTCAGCGAGCAACTCATTCGCGAGGCAGCCGATGCCATGGTGTCGAACGGCATGAAGGACGCCGGCTACCAATACGTTGTCATCGACGACTGCTGGCAGGTGGCGCGCGCGAACAACGGCAGCATCGTGCCTGATCCGCAGCGATTCCCGTCTGGCATGAGGACGCTCGCCGACTACGTCCACGCGAAGGGCCTGAAGTTCGGTCTCTACTCCGACGCGGGATCGAGAACCTGCCAGGGGCGCCCGGGCAGCAACGGGTACGAGACCGAGGACGCCCGTCAGTACGCGGCGTGGGGCGTGGACTACTTGAAGTACGACTGGTGCAACACGGACGGAGTCGATCCCAAGATCGCCTACCCGACGATGCGGGATGCGCTGAAGGCGACGGGTCGGCCGGTCGTGTTCAGCATGTGCGAGTGGGGGCGAAGCAACCCGTCGACATGGGCTCGCGGCGTCGCGCATCTGTGGCGGACGACCGAGGACATCCTCGACTGCTGGGAATGTGTCACGGAATGGGGCGGCGCGGGCTGGCCACACCTGCTCGACAAGCAGGCCGGCCTCGAGAAATTCGCCGGTCCGGGCGGCTGGAACGACCCGGACATGCTCGAGGTCGGCAACGGCGGGCTGTCGCTGGCCGAGAGCCGTGGCCACTTCAGCTTCTGGTGCCTGCTGGCTGCGCCCCTCATGGCCGGCAATGACATCCGTCACATGAACGACGATACGCGGGCGATCCTGACGAACAAGGAAGCGATCGCCGTCGATCAGGATCCGCTCGGCCGGCAGGGTCGCCGCATCCGGAAGGACGGCAAGCTGGAGGTGTGGGCGAAGAAGCTCTCGAACGACGCCCACGCGGTGATCCTGTTCAACCGCGGCGAGCAGGAGACGATGATGGGCGTGTCGTGGGTGGAAATCGGGATGCGCTACGACGCCGAACCGACGGTGCGCGATCTGTGGGCGAAGAAGGACCTCGGCAGGATCAAAGGCACCTTCTCGATCCGCGTGCCGTCACACGACGTGGTGATGATCAAGGTACAGTAGGGCAGCGCAGTTCTACTCGGTCTTCAGATAGATCTCTTTCCCCTTCTTGCCGAACTCGGCCGATCGTTCGTGCATGCCAGCCTCGATGGCGGCCTCGTCGGTCAGGCCGTGGCTCGCGGCGTACTCGCGCACCTGTTGCGTGATCTCCATGCTGCAGAACTTCGGCCCGCACATCGAGCAGAAGTGCGCGAGCTTGGCGCCCTCCGCCGGCAGCGTCTCGTCGTGCATCGCCCGGGCGGTCACCGGGTCGAGTGCCAGCCGGAACTGATCCTCCCACCGGAACTCGAACCGCGCCTTTGACAGCGCGTCGTCCCATTCCTGCGCCCGCGGGTGCGCCTTGGCGAGGTCGGCGGCGTGCGCGGCAATCTTGTAGGCGATGACGCCCGCCTTTACGTCGTCGCGGTCGGGGAGTCCCAGGTGCTCCTTTGGCGTGACGTAGCAGAGCATCGCGGTGCCGTACCAGCCAATCATCGCCGCACCGATGGCCGACGTGATGTGGTCGTAGCCCGGCGCGATGTCCGTCGTGAGGGGCCCGAGGGTGTAGAACGGTGCCTCATCGCACCACTCGAGTTGCTTGTCCATGTTCTCCTTGATGAGATGCATGGGAATGTGGCCGGGGCCCTCGTTCATCACCTGGACGTCGTACTCCCAGGCGATGCGCGTCAACTCCCCCTGCGTCCGGAGTTCGGCGAACTGCGCATCGTCGTTCGCGTCCGCGACCGACCCCGGCCGCAGGCCGTCGCCGAGCGAGAAGGCGATGTCGTAGGCACGCATGATCTCGCAGATCTCGCGGAAGTGCGTGTACGTGAAGTTCTCCTGGTGGTGCGCCAGGCACCACTTCGCCATGATCGACCCGCCGCGCGAGACGATGCCCGTCGTCCGTCGCACGGTCAACGGGACGTACCGCAGCAGCACGGCCGCGTGCACGGTGAAGTAATCCACCCCCTGCTCGGCCTGCTCGATGAGCGTGTCGCGGAAGATCTCCCATGTCAGTTCCTCCGGCCGCCCGCCCGCCTTTTCGAGCGCCTGGTAGATCGGCACGGTGCCAATCGGAACCGCCGAGTTCCGGAGGATCCACTCGCGCGTCTCGTGGATGTCCTTTCCGGTCGAGAGATCCATCACCGTATCGGACCCCCACAGCGTCGCCCAGCGAAGCTTCTCGACTTCCTCCTCGATGGACGACCAGACGGCCGAGTTGCCGATGTTGGCGTTGATCTTCACCAGGAAGTTCCGACCGATGGCCATCGGCTCGATTTCCGGGTGGTTGACGTTGGCGGGGATGATGGCCCGCCCCCGCGCGACCTCCGACCGAACGAACTCGGGGTCGAGTCCTTCCCGGGCGGCCACGAAGGCCATCTCGGACGTCACCAATCCCTTTCGCGCGAAGTGGAGTTGCGTAACGCCTCCGGTGCCGCGGAGTGCGGTCCGCCCTTTCGCGGCAAGCGCCGCCGACATCTTGTCCCCGACGATGAGCGGGCGGCTGCGAGCCACCTCCTCGATGCCCCCGCGTGCCCTGATCCAGTCGCGCCGAAGCGGCGGGAGCCCGTCCCGGACGTCGATGCCCTGCGGTCCGCTGGTGTCGTACACGCGGAGTGGCGGTTCCCCGCCCGACAACGAGATTTCGCGCATCGGCACACGCACGCCATGCGCCTCGACATGGATCTTTCGAGAACCGGGGAACGCCTGATCGAGGCCACAGCGATCGACAGGCGAGAAAGCGGGCTTGGACATGATCGATACCCCTTCTGGCGCAGGGCTCTCGGCGCAGGGCTCTCGGCTCGAGGCGCGGCACGTGGCGTCGAAGCGGAACCTGGCGGGACGCGGTGGCGGGCGCCGCCTCCCTACGCCGGTCTCAACCGGATCAGGTTCCAAGGGTTTGTCTCAATCCCAGCGGGATACCCCTGGCGGCCAGAGATTCACTATATCACCCCGTCGGCGGCACCGCGTCCATGATGTCCGCGATGCTGAGCCATGTGCTGGCGGCGATCCTGCTGGTCGCCAGCCTGGCGCCGACCGGGGCCGTTCCGGATGAGCGGCGGGGCGAACGCGATCAGGGTTTCGCCTCTTCGGCGCACATTCTCGAGCTCATTCTCGAGCACGAGCGGGCGGATCCAGACGGCCTGTACGGGTTCCTCCTGCTGATGCATCTGGGAGCGTGACCGATGATGGCCGCTCGCGCCATCGCCGCCTCCGCCGCTGATCGGTGGGGAGCAGGCGTATGGCGAACGGCGCGGGATGGCGAGCGTTCTCGAAGTGTACGTCCTCGACGGTGGCCATCTGTTCGTGGAATCTCGCGCCGGGTGGCAGGACGAACGGGGGCACGCGCAGCCGGTGGTGCCGGGCTTCGGATGGCATCGGTTGTTCGGCTTCCGCGGACACCGTGCGCGTGTACCGGATCGACCTCGGTCGCTGAGCCTCAGAGACCCTGGTTCTTCCGCTATTCCAGCCGCCGCAGGATGAAGCACTTGAGGTAGTAGGTTTCGGGCACGCCGAGCAGGACGGGATGGTCGCGGCCCTGCATCCGCTTCTCGACGACGTCCACGTGGACGCGCGCATCGGTCGCGGCCTCGTGGACGATCTGGCCGAATGTCGCCTCGTCCACGTTGTAGGAGCAGCTGCACGTGGTCAGCACGCCGCCGGGTTTCAACAACCGCAGCGCGCGCAGGTTGATCTCGCGGTAGCCCGCGATCGCCTTCGGGACAGACGCCTTGTTCTTGGCGAACGCCGGCGGGTCGAGAACGACAGAGTCGAACCGTTCGCCCTCCCGCTCGAGGCGACGCAGTTCGTCGAACACGTTGGCTTCGCGCGCTTCGACCTGCGGCAGATGGTTCCGTGAGGCATTTGCCGCAATCCGGGAGACCGCATCGGCGGAAATGTCCACCGCGATCACCTCGTCGCACGACGCGGCCAGCCGCAGCGCGAAGCCGCCGTTGTAGCTGAAGCAGTCGAGCAGCCGTCCGCGCGCGTACTGCGCGGCGGCCACGCGGTTCTCGCGCTGATCCAGGAACAGTCCTGTCTTCTGGCCCTTGAAGGGGTCGACCTCGTATTCGATCGGGCCTTCACGCACCGCAATCAGTGTTGGCACTTCACCGTGGAGGCACGCGACCGAAGATTCGAGCCCCTCCAGCGCCCTCACCTTCGCGTCGTTGCGCGCCAGGATGCCAGCCGGCGCGGTCAACTCGACCAGCAGCCGCGTGATCATGGGCAGGTTCCGCTCGGTTCCCTGCGAGAGCGACTGCAGCACCAGGTAGTCGCCGTAGCGATCGACGATCAGCGATGGCAGCAGGTCACCTTCGCCGTGGACGAGGCGATACGCCGTGGCGTCGATGCCGAGCGACGCGCGGAAGGCGATGGCTCGCTCCAGGCGGCGGCGCCACAACCCCTCATCCGCCAGCTCGTCACCGTGGGTCAGAAGTCGCAGCGCGATCTGGGAGCGGTCGCTGTACAGCGCATGTCCGAGCACTCGGCCCCTGGGGCCGAGCAGCGCGACCGTATCCCCTGGCTCGGCCTCGGCGTCGAGCACATCGCTCCGGTAGATCCACAGGTGACCTGCAAGCAGGCGTTGTTCGGCCCGGCCGTTGATGGCGACGGAAGCTGGCATGCACAATAGCTTATCCCGAAAATCCGGTACAATCGCCTCGTGCGCATTGCTATTGGAGCGGACCACGCCGGCTTCGCGTTGAAAGAGGACCTCGTGCGACGCCTGGCATCCATCGTCACCCACATCGAAGACGTGGGCACCCACAGCGACGAGTCGACCGACTACCCCGACTTCGCGGCGGCGGTCGGCGCACTGGTCGCGTCGGGCGCGTGCGATCGCGGCATCCTGATCTGCGGCACCGGCATCGGGATGTCGATGGCCGCCAACAAGATACACGGCATCCGCGCGGCCGTCGTCGGAGACCTCGTGTCGGCCCGACTCTCTCGCCAGCACAACGACGCCAACGTCCTGACGCTCGGCGCGCGTATTACGACGCCCGAGCTCGCGATGGCGATCGTCCGCGTGTTCCTCGAGACGACGTTCGAAGGCGGGCGACACCAGCGGCGGGTCGACAAGATCATGGCCCTCGAGAATACTCCCGCCGCGCCGCCGGCTCGGTGAACGACCGTGGTACCAGGCAAGTCCGGTCCACCCGTCGGCAGTCTCGCGGCCGCTGTGGACGACGTCTTCCGCGACGACGGGCGTCTGGCACGCACGGTCCCAGAGTTCGAAGCGCGCCCCGGTCAGCGCACGATGGCGGTGGCCGTGGCGGAGGTGATCGAAGAGGGGGGGATTCTCCTCGCAGAGGCGGGGACGGGCACGGGGAAGACGCTCGCCTACCTCGTCCCGGCCATTCTCAGCGGACGCCGCGTGCTCGTCTCGACCGGCACCAAGACACTCCAGGAACAGATCTTCTTCAAGGACCTGCCGGAACTCCAGGCCGCGCTCGGCGTCGCGTTCAAGGCGACCTACATGAAAGGTCGCGGCAACTACCTGTGCCTTCATCGGTTCGATGCCTTCCGCGACAACCCGATGGCCGTGGCGTTTGCGGACGTGGATGCGCTGGCGACGATCACCGCCTGGGCCGAATCGACTGAGGCTGGTGACCGGGCGGAACTCGAGGGACTGCCGGACGATCTGTCGCTGTGGGCCGAAGTCGCCGCGACGTCCGAGAACTGCATCGGGGCGCAGTGCCCGCGGTTCGAGGAGTGCTTCATCACGAAGATGCGACAGCGCGCCGCGGAGTCCGACCTGGTGATCGTCAATCACCACCTGCTCTGTGCCGACGCAAACGTGCGCCAGAACGCCTACGGAGAGGTGATCCCGGAATGCCACGTCGCCATCATCGACGAGGCCCACCAGCTCGAGGACGTGGCCACTCAGTATTTCGGGGTCGTGGTCAGCACCTACCGGATCGATGACTTCGCGCGGGACGGCGAGCGGTTGCTCGCGGCTGGACGTTTTGCCGACGACCCCGGTGAAGCGCGCCGGTCATTCGATCGCGTGCGGGACAGGGGCTCACTGTTCTTCCAGGCGCTGAAGCACCTGCCAGCGCTCGGCGGCCGGCCTCGCGCCACCGCCGCCGACGACCGACAGCGGGTGAGCGCGGACATCCTGGCGGACGCGTTCCAGTCCGGCGCGGGCCTGATCGAGGCGCTCGACGCGATCCAGGGCACCGTGGCTCTCGTGCGGGATGCGGCCGAAGACGTCGTGGCCATCGGGCGCCGGGCCGGCGAGATCCGCGACGAGCTGAAGTTCCTGCTTCGGGCGAACGATCCGGATTACGTCTACTATCTCGAGTCGCGCGGGCGCGGCGTGTTCCTACGAGCTTCACCCATCGACGTCTCCACCGTCGTGCGCGAGTTGCTGCTGGCACGGATGCATGCCACCGTCCTGACGTCCGCGACGCTCTCCGTCGGCGGATCGTTCGACTACGTCCGGGCACGGCTGGGCGTCCGCGAGGCGGATGAGGTGCGTCTGCCGTCCGAGTTCAGGTACTCGGAACAAGCCGTGCTCTATCTCCCCCCGCATATGCCGGACCCGCGGTCTCCGCAGTTCGCGGAGGCGGCCAGCCGGGAGATCCGCGAGATTCTGAGACGAACCGAGGGACGCGCGTTCGTGCTGTTCACGAGCTACGCGATGCTGCGCGAGGCAGAACGAGCGCTGGCGTCCGCGCTGGACTACCCCATTCTCGTGCAGGGCAGCGCACCGCGTTCGGTATTGCTGAGGCAGTTTCGATCGCTCGGAAATGCGGTCCTGCTCGCGACATCCAGCTTCTGGCAAGGCGTTGATGTGGTGGGCGAAGCACTGAGCTGCGTCATCGTGGACAAGCTGCCATTCGCCTCGCCGGCCGATCCCGTCACATCGGCCCGCATCGAGGCGATTGCCGCCAGCGGCCAGAGCGCATTCGAACAGTACCAACTCCCCCTGGCCATCCTCACGCTACAGCAGGGGCTCGGCCGGTTGATCCGCCATCGGCAGGATCGCGGTGTGCTTGCCGTCCTCGATCCGCGAATCCGGAGCAAGGGCTACGGTTCGCGGTTCCTGGACGCCCTGCCGCCCGCCCCGGTCATTACCCGCCTCGACGACATCACGCGGTTTCTCGAGCGGTAGCCCACGCGAAGAACAGGCGAAGCGGCGGCGCGACTGTCACAATGCCGGGCACTCGGCGGGCCGGGGCCGCTGATCGGCGCTTGCACAAATATCTGGGTGCATTTCGGTGTAGACTAAGGGGGTTCGCCCCCTGCGATCCTGCTTAATCCATATCTGACGGAGGACCTGAGATGCTTCCCGTTCATTCCGGCCGCCGTGCGCTGCTCGTTGCGCTGGCAGTGCTCGTGGCCTTTGCGATGGCCTCCCCCGGCTCTGCCCAGTCTACTGGGATGGTCAAGGGGAAGATCATTGACGGCCAGAACCAGCCCGTCGAGGGCGCGAAGGTCACCATCGATTACAAGGACGGGATCTCGCGCAGCTACACCGTCAAGTCCAACAAGAAGGGTGAGTTCACCCAGATCGGTCTGCCTCCCGGCAACTACAAGGTGACGGCCGAGAAGGAGAAGCTGGGCTCTCAGTCTTTCGATGTGCGCGTGCGTCTCGGCGATGCGGCCGAGGTGAACTTCATCCTCGATCCGAAGAGCGCTGGTCCGACGAAGGAAGATCTCGCGAAGGTCGCAGCCATCAAGAAACTGTTCGATGAGGGCGTCGCGGCGAGCCGCGCGAGCGACTACGACGGGGCCATCGCCAAATTCACCGAGGCGACGACCGTCATGCCGACCTGCTACGACTGCTTCTACAACATCGGCTATGCCCACTCCCAGAAGAAGGAGTACGACAAGGCCGAGGCGGCGTTCAAGAAGTCGATTGAGCTGAAGGCGGACTACGTGGACGCCTACAATGGCCTCGCGACGATCTACAACGCCCAGAAGAAGTTCGATGAAGCCCAGGCGATGAGCCAGAAGGCCGCGTCGTTGGCCACCGCTGCCGGCCCTGGTGCGGGCGGCGGCAGCGTCGATGCCGTCTACAACCAGGGTGTCATCGCGTGGAACGCCGGAAAGGCCGAGGACGCCAAGAAGGCCTTCGAGGACGCCATCAAGGTCGACCCGAATCACGCCAACTCGCACTACCAGCTCGCGATGTGCTTCATCAACCTCGGCAAGATGCCCGAGGCGGTCAGTGAGTTCGAGACGTATCTGAAGCTGGCGCCGGACGGACAGTATGCTGTGACCGTCAAGGCGATGGTGGCCCAGCTCAAGAAGTAGGCATCGATCCGGTTCGACGGGACTGAACACGAGGTCGCCGGTTGGCGCTGCCAGCCGGCGACCTCTTCCTTTCTCTGCTGGCTGCTGTGAACCTTGAAGCCGAACTGGCCGATCGTCTTGCCGAGGTCCGCGAGCGCATGGCGCGCGCGGCCTCGGGTTGTGGACGGGCGCCCGGCGACGTTCGCCTGATTGCCGTCTCGAAGACCTATTCTCTCGATTACGTGCGCGCAGCCGCTGCCGCCGGGCAGCGTGATTTCGGCGAGAATCGCGTCCAAGAGGCGCTTCAGAAGATCGAGGCCTCACCGGATCTCGACGTCCGCTGGCACCTGATCGGCCACCTGCAATCGAACAAGGCGCGAAAGGCAGCTCGTCCGTTCGCCTGGATCCACTCGATCGACCGCCTCGAGTTGCTCGACGCCGTGGACCACGCGGCCACGGAGATCGGAACGACACCGGAGGTGCTCGTTCAGGTTGATCTGGCCGGCGAACCCACCAAGCACGGGGCGACGCTCGACCATGTTCGCACGATGTTCGACGCCACCTCCCGGATGCGCGCGGTTCGCCTGGTTGGCCTGATGCTGCTGCCGCCCTTCTTCGACGATCCCGAGCAGACGCGGCCCTACTTCCGGCAACTTCGCGAGCTGCGGGACCGGCTGGACGACGACGGAGTGGACCCGGCTTATCTGCGCGAACTGTCGATGGGCATGAGCCACGACTTCGAGGTGGCCATCGAAGAAGGCGCGACGATGGTGCGCGTCGGGACGGCAATTTTCGGGGCGCGAGTGCAGGGACGGGTTTGAAATCCGGCCCTCCACTACAGGCCCGACGCCAATCGACCGAAACGCAGGACGGCGACGTGTGCAGGACTGCGTCCATCGATCCCAGATCGCGACGGCCCTCGGTGAGGGCGTAGAGGAGAGCGTGTCATGAAGGTGACTCCACTCGATTTGCGGCAGACGAAGTTCCGGGTTGCGCTCCGGGGCTACGACCGGAACGAGGTCGACGCGCTGCTCAACGAGGTGGCTGACGACTACGAGCAGGCGCTGCGCGAGACGGACCGTCTCCACCAGGAACTGCTGCGGCTCGAGGCGGTCATTGCCGAGCACCGCGAGCACGAGCGCAACCTCAGGAATACGCTGCTCACCGCCCAACGGCTCGCCGACGAGATCCGCGAGCACGCGGAGCAGGAGTCGCGGCGCATCGTCGATGACGCCGAGACCCGCGCAGACCTCATCTTCCAACAGACGCAAGGTCGCATCGAAGAGGTTCAGCGGGAAATC
This sequence comes from Vicinamibacterales bacterium, assembly GCA_036504215.1. Taxonomy (NCBI): domain Bacteria; kingdom Pseudomonadati; phylum Acidobacteriota; class Vicinamibacteria; order Vicinamibacterales; species Vicinamibacterales bacterium. Next base: position 16,386 of record DASXVO010000038.1, read on the forward strand.
GACAGCCTGAAGATGAAGCGCCGCGACGTCGAGACAACCCTTCAATCCACGATCGCGACCCTGCGAAACGCACTCGAATTCGTACGGGAGCAGGAGCAGAAGGAGCGAGAGGACAAGATCCTGCTCCATCGCCCCAGACAGGCCACCACCGAGCCGGCCGCTGGTCAGCCTGCGGCGGCAGGCACTGCGACGCCGGTGATGCGCGCGCTCGACCAGGCGGCAGAAGGCAAGTGATGGCGTGATCGCAGCCGATTTCGTCATCAGGAACACGAGGCAGGTCATCACCTGCGCCGGCCCGGCGCCCCGATCCGGCGCGGCGCAGCACGACGTCGCTCCCCTCGCCAACGGGGTGGTCGCCTCTCGTCGCGGCCGCATCGTCTTTGTCGGCACCGCGTCCGACGCGGAGGCCCTCCTCGACGTCGACGCCACCGCGGTGGTCGTGGACGCAGGCGGCGGGACCGTCATGCCCGGCTTCGTCGATCCACACACCCACGTCATCTACGGCGGCGACCGCCGCGAGGAACTGCGCCAACGCCTGGCTGGTGCGACCTACGCCGAGATCGCCGCGTCTGGCGGTGGCATTCTCAGCACCGTGCGCGCCACACGCGAGGCCACCGAGAACGACCTCGTGGACTCCGCGAAATGCCGACTCGCCGAGATGCTTCGCTGCGGGACGACCACAGCCGAAGCCAAGAGCGGGTACGGGCTCGAAACAGCAGCCGAGCTGAAGATGCTGCGGGCGATCCGACGCTTGTCGGCCTCTCAACCCATCGAGTTGGTGCCCACGTTCCTCGGAGCGCATGAGATTCCGGTCGAGTACCGGGACCGGCGGCAGGAGTACGTGGATTTGCTCGTCCGCGAGATGATCCCGACGGTGGCGGCGCAGCATCTTGCGAAGTGGTGTGACGTGTTCTGTGAAGTGGGCGTCTTCACGCCCGCCGAATCGCGGGCCATCCTCGAAGCCGGTACCGCGGCCGGCCTGCGGCCGCGCATCCATGCCGACGAACTCGCGGCATCCGGCGGATCGGACGTCGCCGCAGAGGTTGGGGCGCGATCGGCCGACCACCTGCTGTTCGTGCAGCCCGCGTCGGCCGATAGGATGGCACGTTCCGGAGTCGTCGCGACGCTGCTGCCCGCGGCGGCCTTCTACCTCAAGCTCGGCGCGTATGCCCCGGCTCGCATGCTCATCGAACACGGGGTGCCCGTCGCCCTGGCCACCGACCTGAATCCCGGCGGCGGGTTCACACCGTCGATGCCGTTTGTCATCACGCTGGCATGCTTCGGGATGAAGATGACGCTGGAGGAGGCGCTGGTCGCCGCCACGCTCAACGCGGCCTACGCCATCGACCGCGATCGCGACGTGGGCAGCCTCGAGGCCGGCAAGCAGTTGGACGCCGTTGTCGTCGACGGCGACGCCATCGATCTAATCAGGGTTGGGGCTCGGGCCATCACGGCGGTCGTCAAGAACGGTGTCGTCGTCAGTACATCCTGATCCACGCTCTGACGGCGGGCTTGAACTCCCATTGGTAGTTGTAGCCTGGCAGCACCTGGATCTGATCGACGTAGGCCGCGTCGATCGCCAACTGCCCGTTGGGCACCTTGGATTCTGGGGGCATAGGCGCCACCGGCCCACCGCCGCAACTGTACGGCGGGTTCGTGCCCCGTCGGACCACGATGGCGTCCGCGTCGATCGGAACCCGGTACGTCGCCGCCGTCGTGATCGACTCCTCGCACAACTGCTTGTCGGTCCGGCGCTCACCAAACTGCGCCAACTGCTGCAGGGCGTCTTCGAAGCGGTAGAACGTCCAGTACGCCGTGCCGATGCGGAATGCAGCGTGCAGCACGACGAGCGCGATCACAATCTTGACCACCACTCGCACCATGATTGACCCCTAGTCGCGCAAGCCCCCGGGCCGGGCCTTTCGACGCGCAAGCCTCCTGCCCGGCATCCGAACGTACGGGTGCCAGTATTTGTGTCGGCATCTCGACCACGGAAGATTAGGTGCCGGTCGCTGGCAAACAGGCGCCGGGCGGGCGGAATGGCTCCATACTGCTGAGGTTCCGATAAGGTAGAGCTTGCAACATCTTCGAATCTTTTTACCACCTTGCGGCGTCTTAATAGCGTAAAGTAGCTTAGGGCTGATTGCCAGAAGCCTGCAGTCGAGAGAAGCACCTATGGTCAAAGGACGTTGCACCGAGTGTCAGATCTTCGTGGTTCACGAAGAAATCGACAGGCTGATCCTGTCCGGCTGGAAGTCGTTGGAGGAGACGCATCCAACGGTACGGGACATCGTGCCGATGCTGTGTCCAGATTGCCGGCGGAATCCCAAACTGCGCCGCCAGCGCTAGCCGGCCACTGAACGAAGGTCGGCCGGAATTCGCTGGGCCCAATCGACTCGATCAATCTCCAAGACAGGCGACCGCCGTACCCTCAGGCCGACCCGATCGCAGGCAGCGCTCGCTTGGCCCGTGTCGACGGCGGTCGCGCTCTCGGCCTTCTCTACCGTGCCGGCCATCACTGCATCCGCCCTGCTTCCTCGACCGCGGTCAATCCTGCGGCCCGGATCATCATGGCAGGTGCCTCCTCGAACAGTCAGGGCGCCTGACGGAGACTGCGGCCGAAAGATCCATCGCCGTCGAACGCTGATCGACGACGACAAGAAGTAGACGAGGAGGGAGGTCCCGATGTCGTTTCTCGACAAAGTGACGAAGGCCGTCGGGGATGTGGTGGACCGGGGCAAGAAGGACCTGGACCAGTTCATGCGCATCCAGAAGGTCAATGGTGAGATCAGCGCAATCGAGACGAAGGTCGCTGAACTCAAGGGCCAAGTCCAGCAGGCCAAGCAGGAAGCCGGCGAGAAGGCGATCGACCTGATGAAGGCGGGAACTCTCTCGAACCCGGATCTGCTGGTGTTCGTCGAGCGGTTGACGGCGATTGACGAGCGGATTGCGGCCGAGCAAGCGGCGATCGCGGCGAAGAGAGCTGACATCGAGAAGATCAAGGCGGAGGCTGCCGCTGAGCACGCCGCTCAGTCTCAGATGGCGACAACGCCAGCCGTTCCCCCGGCGGCACCTGTCGTTCCGCCGCCTCTGCCCGTGCCGCCCGAGGCCGCTCCGGCACCCGCGGCGTCCAGCGTTCCTCCATTGCCTGAGGCCGCGAAGGCCTGTCCTCAGTGCGGTCAGCCCGTTGCCAACGGTGCGTTCTGTACCGAGTGCGGGGCGAAGCTCGGCTGACCGGGCACAATCGGCCAGTTTCAGCGAAGATGGATCGTGGCCGCAACTGTGAGTCGACAGACTGAGGTCGACAGTCACTCCGGGAGTGATTTCCGGCCTGCGGCGAGGCGCGCGATCAGGTCGGCCAGCATCCACTGTGTCAGGCCCCATACGAGACGGCCTTCGTAGCGATAGGCAGGCGGTACCTGCGGCAGCCAACGCGCCGCCCACACCCATGGACGACGCGTTGCCCACCCCGTGAAGTACGTCAGGGGAATCCAGACCGTCTCCTGCACCTCGGCACTCGGCCGCAGGTCGGGCAGCCTCGCCACGCAGAAGACGTAGGGCACGATGGCACGCAGCCCTTTCGCGCCCGTGCCCTGGAACCGAACCACGCTCAGTCGGCCCAACAGCTCGCCATCGGCGGCGAGGTCGAGGCCCACCTCCTCGCATGTCTCGCGGATGGCGCATTCGATCATGGCGCCGTCGTTCGGTTCGCGCTTGCCGCCTGGCCAGGCCATGTGGCCCGACCACGGGTCTCCGCGGCGCCTCGCCCGTCTGATGAACAACAACTCCACGCCTGCGCGGCCCTCGTGCAGCACCGCGGCGACGGCGGCCGCGCGGCCGTCAACCTCCTCTGCGGGGCTGGCCACCGTCTCGATCAGTGCAGCACGGACGTCCGCGAGACCCAGGCTGGAGGTCATCGGCGTCTACCGCACGAGCGGCTTATAGCCGATCAACTCGTTCCACCACTGCGGATAGCCGACGGTCAGGCCGTCGACCGTCCCCAAGGCGTACTTGCCGAGCAGGGTGTCGCCGAGCGTCAGCCATTCGCGCTGCCACGCGACGGCGTTCGAGTCGCCGAACTGGGTGATGATGTTGATGGCCGCCTTCGGATCCTTGCCGTACATTCTCGCGGCAGCCTCGAGAATCCTCGGCGTCACCTCGTAGAGCATCTGCTGCCGCGGTTCGCGCGCCGCGCGCACGTGCTTGATCGCCTCGCTGTAGTGCAGTTGGGCCATCTGCTGCACGTAGATGTTCGTCCACCAGCCCGATTCCCGGTCGAACACCCCGTAGCGGTCGCCGCGTCCGAGCGAGGCCGGCAGTTCGGTCATCGCCGGCCAGAGCGGCGTGAGGTACGACGTATCCGGCGCGCCGTAACCGAACCAACTCGTCCCGCGCAACGGTTCGGGCAGTGCCGCGTTCACCTGGCCGACGTGCAGATAGTACGTGCGCTGCACGTTGATGCTGCGCTCGAAGGACCCTTTCCCGCCCTTGTTGACATAGCGGATTGGGTCGCCCCAGGGACCGGCGGCGGGTCCCTTCGTCATGTCGTAGGGCGTGCCCTCGTAGTAGTCCGCGGCAATCCTCCTGACGTCTTCGACCGTCAGCGGGTGATCGGGCTTCACGGAGAACGGATAGGAGGCCTGGTTGGCGGCCAGCTTCAGCGACGGCGCAACCAGGTCGTACGCGCGCCACTCGCGCCGCGACGATGTCACCGGTTCGTCCGGCGCGTAGATCTCATGAACGACGAAGGGCTTCCCTGCCTTCGGATCGAACCAGCCCTGCTCGACCGCAAACGACACGAGCTTCGGCGCGGCCATCACGTTGGCCTTGTCGGCCAGATTGATCTCGCCGATCCGCGCGCGATTCGCCGCGACGAAGACGTGGTCCTCGGGAATCCGCACGGCGGCCCACATGTCGCGCCCGTAGAACTCGGCAACCCATGTCTCGTTCCCGTCCGTGATGGTCATCGTCTCGCCACCGCCGCCGGTTTCGGTCAGGAAACTGAACTCCTCGACCAGCTTGCCCATGACCTGCACGGCTTCGCGCGCGGTCGCCGCCCGCTCGAGTGCCACATCCTGCAGCAGCCAGCAGTCGGCCAGGCCGTCGCCCTTCGTGTACATCACGTCCTTGACCTTCTTGCCGCGCTCGGTGGACGTGTCGATGCCAAACGTCGATTCCGCGATGGCGACGCCCTTCTCGTTCATGAACGAGTAGCGCGACATGAAGTAGCGATAGGTGTGCTTCACCTGCGGCATGGTCCCGAGCACGTTGCCGCCCTCGATCGTGTGTGCGTTGGCGACGATCTTCCGTGTCGCGCCGTCCGGCCAGTCCTGCGCCGGGACGATGCGCAGCGGAAAGTTCGCCACGCTGGAATCGTCGTTGTGCGAGATGACCGTCGTCCCGTCCGCCATCGCCTTCTTGCCGATACCGAGAATCGTGCACGCGTCCAGCACCTGGCTCCACTGGAAGGCCACGAGACCCACCAGCACCCATGCAACCGCCTTCGAATGCCTCTTCATGCCTCGTCCTCCGGCGGGTCTGAACCCCCGCCCCACAACACACCGTCGGCAGGACTGCCGCGGCCCACCAACCGTGTCACTGTCCGCCGTTCCGCCTGCCCGCCTCTCCGTCTGGCCTCCTGCCTAGTCGAAGAACACCCTGCGTCGATTCGCCTTCGCCGGGTCGTGCAGGAAATGACCGATTCCGTGCTGCATGACGTCTGCGTAGGTCGGCCACGTGACGCGCACGATCTTGTCCGGGTAGAACTCACCCATCTGCTTCATCACCTCGAACGCGCCGGCCAGGTGCCGGCCGACCCGGTAGTCGAGCGAGGCGCCGGTCTTCAGGCTGTAATCCGTGTACAGCAGGCCGCGCGTGGACGCCGTCTGGATGAACTCGTCCTTGCCGGCCAGCATCAACTGTTCGGTCATCGGACCCGCGAACTTCTCGATGAAGGGTTCGGGCGTTTCCATCAGCACGGCGAGGCTGTCCGTGAAATCGCCCACCTCGCGGTGCGTGAGACCGCGCAGCGACTTCGGTGACGTCTCCGTCTTCATCGGGAACTGTTCGGCAGAGAGCGTCATCGCCGCCATCATGCACATCTCGTCGGCGCGCTGGTGGCACACGTAGGTACTGACGACCGGGTAGCCGAGCGACGCCTCGTGGATATCGATCGTCATGTCGATCTTCTCGTGGCGAATCAGCTCGCTGATGGCGAATGCCGTTCGCTCCGTCAGGTTTCCGTCCGGCCGCCCTGGAAACGTGCGATTGAGGTTGCGGCTGTCCTGGTACGCCAGGTTCTGTGTCGAGGGGTAGTGCACGAACGTGAATGGATCGGGCCACTGCTCGAGAGGGTGTGTCTCGCGGTCGCCGATCCGGTACTGCTTCTCACCCCAGGGGGTGCGGATGTGGAAGAACGGCGGGTACGCGTTGCCAAGCATGCCGAGCGTCGACGCGCTCATGTTCGCGCGCGGAATGATGAACACCCGCCCGCGCGTCACCGCGATGTTCTCCATCATGACGTAGGCGGCCATCGGCCCCGCCGGCTCGTAGGCGTGCATGCCACCGATGAGCAGCACCGAACCGCCCGGCACCCCCGAGTCGAACACGTAGATGGACGTGTCCATCAGCGTGCCGGCGATGCCGCTGAAATACGCGCTCAATGGCACGCGTCTCGTGAACGCATCGGAGGCGACGACCGTCTCCTGGTACGCGCGGAGCGCGCGAATGTCCTTCGTGCCGAAGACCATCAGGAGGACGGCCCCGACCAGCAGCGCGATCCGCCGCGCCATCAGCGTCCGGCTGCCCGTCGCCGCCTGTCCCGATTCAAGTTCCTGCTCGACGCTCGTCGTCACCTGATGACCTCACTTGATGTGGAGCGCGCGGAGAATGAACGGGATGACCGTGTAGGCGTACACGATGTCGTAGGCGAGGCCGGGCCGGCTCTTCCTGCGGAACAGTCGCGACAGCAGGAGCGCGGCCGCCAGGCCTGCCATGAGGAAGTAGATCTGGTGAATCACTTGCTGCGTCAGAATCATCGGTGTGCCCTGCTAGTACCTGACCAGGAACCCGAACCTGGTCGAGAACACGAGCATTCCCAGCGCTACGAGACCCATGATGAGCCACGGGACCGCGGTGGCTTTCAGGAACGAAGTGTAGCTCCCGTGGAACCCGACTGTCTCAATGGCCGTGCGGCCCACGATGCGCGAGGGCGGCAGGCAGTCGCCGAGGGCGAACAACAGGCTGAACGCCGCCGCCACGACCGTGACGTTGGCACCGACCGCGTTGAAGACGAAGATCAGCGGCGTTCCGAGGATGACCGCGCTGCCGAAGCCGAGCGACCCCTGCGCCAGCGGGCACACGAAGAGCGAGGTGACATAGATCCCGAGAATGGGCAGTGCGACGAAGCTGATCGCAATCAGGCCGCGCACGCCGGTGGCCGCCAGGATGTTGACCAGCACCCCAACGCTCACCATGGTCGCCACGAGTGGAAAGACCTGTTCCACCGTCTGGTTCACGACCGCGAGCCAGCGGGATGCCGGACGCCGCACCGGGTCGATCGCCACCGTCGCCAGCGCACAGATGACGAAGATGAGCGGGAATCCAAGCGTCGGCAGCGTGAAGGCGGAGTATTTGGCCGCGGCGGCCAGCGCGACCAGAATCACCAACGGGATGGCCGCGCGCCACCAGGTCATCCCCGGCGGCAGCGGCGGCAACCCGGCGAGAATCGCTTCCTTCGCCTGCGGCACCGCGCCCCACCCGAGATACAGCACGGTGAAGATCGTGACGACAAGCACCGGAACGAGGAGCACGAGGTCGAAGCCGACGTACGGTATGTTCGCCCCGGCGGCCATCAGCATCGCCCACACGTTGATGGGCGGGGCCACCGCCGACAGGATGCCGAGCATGAAGACGAACGCGGCGGTGCGCTCCTCCGACAGCCCCATCAGTCGGAGAACGGCGGCCACGAGACCTCCGACGACCAACACCGAAACGACGCCGGCTCCCGTCAGCGCGCCGGGGATCAGCATCAGGCCGGCGAGGACCAGCAACAGCAGCCACTTCCGCCGATGCAACCGGACCACCAGGGCGCGCACGAGCGCATTCATGGCGCCCACCTCCGAGTACGCGTTCATGAACACGCACGCCGTGATGAAGATGAACGCGAGGTCGAGGAACGTGAACGTTCCCTCGACGAACAGGTGCGCCGGAAAGCCCAGTCCGGCGACCAGTGCCCCCACCAGCGCCGTGATCACCATCGACAACTCCGGCGATCGGAGCCGCCAACTGCAGACGACAAAGGTCACCACCATCGCCGCCAGCGTGTAGGTCGTCGTCACGTACGTGCTCACGTCGGTCTCCCCGGAGGTCAAGCCTGCGCGGCTGCGCCTGACTGCGGCGAACCGCTACTTCGCGTACATCTTCTTCACGACTTCGCCGAAGTCCATCGCATCGTCGATCAGCGTGAGCGGCGCGCCGGTCTTCTTGGCGATCGCGTCGAAACGGCCGTCTTCGTTGCCGTCCTTCTTCACGACCAGGTACTGCGCGTTCGGCGCGACGGCGTCGACGCAGCGTTCGTCGGCGCCGCCCGGCTTGCCGCGCCGAGCCTTGCCCTCGAGCAGCACGGCCACGACCTGCATCTTCTGCCTCTTCGCCTCGGCAATCACGGCGTTGAGGCGGTCGATCTCCTGGTCGATCGTGATGCCCGACGCGCCCAGCCCCTTGGCCGTGGACCCGATGACCACGAACATCGTCTTGAACGCCTTCTTCTGGAGGTCGGCGACCTTCGGTTCGGCGCTGTACTCGAAGTCGGTGACGACGCCGGTACGCTGGATGAGCAGGCGCGACATCTTGGCGCCGGGGCCCTGACCGGCATTCGTGATCAGAATTGGAAGACCGCCCTTGACCGGTGCCGCACCGGACACGGCCGCGTGAGCGGGCGCCGCACCGAGGAACATCGCCGCCGCCATCAGCACGAACCAGACGCTGCGTTTCATGACCGCTCCTTTGCAGTTCCAAGGCGGGTCCGGCGACCCGCCCCACAGGCTGCCTACTCCCGTCGGTACACCTCGCCCACGCCAATTGGCGGGAGCGGAATCGGATCGAACGGCAGATGGTTGTCCCGCGCAAGCCCCCGGACGTGCAGGAGGTGCACCACTGGGACGCCGCGCGACGCGAACTCGAAGACAACGCCTCGCGTCGGTGACCGTGGCAGGTCGGTCACCCGGCGCACGAGTCCGTTGGGCAGCGTCAGCGAGGCCGGCGTATCGCCGAAACTGGCCGACGAACCGCCGATGTTCACGAAACAACGGATCGGGCGCCCGGCGGCGGCCGCCTCGTAGAGATGCAGCCGCCGTTCGATGCTGTCCGCCAGCGTCGATCCCTCCACGAACTGGAGCCCGCTCCGGCGCGTCTCCGCGATCAGCGACGCCCCTGAGTCGTCGAACAGGACGCCCGTGCCGCGGTCGTCGTCACCGCCGGGCGAGACCGCCGCCAGGTGATACGGCAGCACGCCGTCGGCGCGCAGCCGCGCCTGCATGTCCACGAAGGTGAACCCCGGAAGGTTGGCGCCGTACATCGACGCGCCGACCGAGTAGATGACGACTGGCTCGAGATCCAGCGCGCGCGTCGCGCACAGCGTCGCGAGCAGCAGCCCGGGGAACGATCCGCTGGCGCCGATCGCCACTACATCACCCTGATGGAGGCCGGCCGCCCGAAAATAGCGCACGATCGCGGCCGCGAACGCCGGGTTCGTCGTCGTGCGCTTGGCCTCCACCTCGCCGAGCGACGTCGTCAACGGCGAGAACTCGTCGCCGATGAGCGCCGTCTGGTTCGGGTCCACCTGGCGATCGATCGCCAGTCCCCTGGCCTCGCGCAGCGCCTTGATGCTGACGAGCGACCGCGCCATCAGCCGCGCGGCTTCGATTCCGCGGCTGGCGTCGCCCGTGCGCCCCGGGCCGACGGCAGACTCCGGCGACGTTCTGCCGAAGCAGAGCAGCACCGCACATGACGCGGCGAGGCACCACGAACGCCTGATGGGGTGAAGCATGAACCTGCGATGGCCGCCTGGGGGGCAACGCGGATCCGAGGGGCAGCGTCCGCCTATCTTACAGGGAATCGCAGCGCGCACGAAACCCGGCCTGGCGCGGCCGGATGAACGGAGGCGCGGGCAGGCCGCGGGCCGAGCATTCGATGAGCGCCTCGAGCCGGTGACGGCGTGTCTCTTCCTTCTTGGCGCTGGTCACCCACCAGGTTGCCGTCCGCTGGTAGGACGGCGGCCGACTGGAGAAGAAGGACCAGGCCGACACGTTTGCCCTCAACCTACGCCGGTCGGCGGGCGCGAGGGCGACATCCTTCCGCGCCTCGTAGGAATAGCGCCCCGAGCGCTCGGGCGTGCGGCGTCCGAACGCCGCGAGCCCGGCCGGCGCCATGCGCCCGAGCGAGATCAACTCGTTCGCACGAGCGATGTTGACGGAACTCCAGGTGCTGCGGGCCTTCCTCGGGGTGAACCGGATGGTGTAGCTGACCGCGTCCACCCGCTTTCGCACACCGTCGATCCATCCGAAGCAGAGGGCCTCGTCCAGCGCCTCGGCGTAGGTCACTGACGTGCGCCCGGTCCCCTTCCTGTGGAGACCCATCCACAGTTCCGTCTCGGAGGCGTGGTGCGCAGAGAGCCACCGGCGAAGCGTGGCCGGCGTGCGGAAGAATCTCGGAGACACGGTCCGCTCAGTGGAGGACGTTGAACATCCGCGTCCACCGCGTGCGCGTGAAGAAGTGCGTGACGACGGTGAACAGATCCTTTGCGATCGCCCCGATGCCGGTCTGCTGGTAATCCTCGGTCTCGGACTCATACGACCAGTAGATCAGGAGGGCGCGCCCCTTGACGTACTCCTGCGGCAGCAGGCCCCAGTAGCGGCTGTCCTGCGAGTTGTCGCGGTTGTCGCCCATCATGAAGTACTTGCCGGCTGGAATCTGGACGGGGCCATACCGTTCTCTCAGGTCGAACGAAGTCACCTCGTTCAGCGTCGACGGCGACGAGGGCGGCTCGAGGTAGTGCACGTAGGGCTCGTCCAGCCGCCTGCCGTTGATGTAGACGCGCTTCTCCTTCACCTCGAGCGTCTCGCCAGGCAGGCCGATCACCCGCTTGATGAAGTCGCGCTCGGGGTCCTCCGGGTACTTGAACACGACGATGTCGCCGCGGCGGATGTCGCGGATCGGCAGGATCGCCTTCTCGATGGTGCTGGCGGTCGGGCCGAACACGAACTTGTTCACCAGCAGATGGTCGCCGATCAGCAGGTTGTTCTCCATGGACCCGGTCGGGATCTTGAAGGCCTGCACGACGAACGTCCGGATGAACAGGGCCAGGATGACCGCAATGACGATCGACTCGAAGTACTCCCGCGCCGTCGACTTCCTGAAGGGCTGGGGCGCAACGGGCGCAGGCGCTGGCTTGCTGACCGGCTTCGTCTTCTGGTTCTTCATCGGGCTCCCTACTCGTCCCCGTCCACCTTCAGGACGGCCAGGAACGCTTCCTGCGGGATCTCCACCTTGCCGACGCGCTTCATCCGGCGCTTGCCTTCCTTCTGCTTCTCGAGCAGCTTCCGCTTGCGCGAGATGTCGCCGCCGTAGCACTTGGCCAGCACGTTCTTGCGCAGCGCCTTCACCGATTCGCGCGCGATGATCCGGCCGCCGATCGCCGCCTGGATTGCCACCTCGAACATCTGGCGCGGAATCAGGCTCCGCATCTTGCTGGCCAGCGCGCGACCGCGTTTGTAGGCCGAGTCACTGTGCACGATGACCGACAGCGCGTCCACGGGATCGCCGTTGACGAGGATGTCGAGCTTGACGAGCGGCGACTCCCAGTAGCCGGTCACGTGGTAGTCGAGCGAGGCGTAGCCGCGCGAGATCGTCTTGAGCCGGTCGTAGAAATCGAGCACGACCTCATTGAACGGCAGCTCGTACGTGATGAGGACGCGGTTGCTCGCCAGGTACTCCAGCGTCTTCTGGACGCCCCGCTTCTCCTGGCACAGCGTGAGAATCCCGCCGACGTGCTCGGCCGGCGTCAGAATCATCGCCGTGATGATCGGCTCCTCGAGCTTCTCGATCCGCCCTGCGTCAGGCAGTTTCGCCGGGCTGTCGATCTCGTGCACTTCCTTGTCGGTCGTCGTCACGCGGTACAACACGCCCGGGGCTGTGGTCACCAGATCCTGGTTGAACTCGCGCTCGAGCCGTTCCTGCACGATCTCCATGTGCAGCAGGCCGAGGAACCCGCACCGGAAGCCGAAGCCGAGCGCGACCGAGCTCTCGGGCTCGTAGAAGAACGAGGCGTCGTTCAGCCGGAGCTTCTCGAGGGCGTCGCGCAGTTCGGGATACTCGTGGCCCTCGACGGGATAGAGCCCCGCGAAGACCATCGGCTTCAGTTCCTTGAAGCCCGGGAACGGCTCGGCGGTCGGCCGGGCCGCCTCGGTAATCGTGTCGCCGAGCTTCGCGTCGGCCACCCGCTTGATGCCGGCGGTGATGAATCCAACCTCGCCAACCCCGAGTTCGTCGAGCGGTGTCGCCTTCGGCGTGAACGCGCCGACCTCTTCGATCAGGTACTCCTGCCCCAGCGCCATGAAGCGCACCCGCATGCCCTTGCGCAGCATGCCCTCGATCACGCGGATGACAATGACCACGCCGCGGTACGAGTCGTACCAGGAGTCGAAGATCAGGGCCTTGAGGGGCGCGTCGGCGCTGCCACCGGGCGCGGGCAGACGATGCACGATCGCCTCGAGCACCTCCTTGGTGCCCGTCCCCATCTTGGCGCTCGCGAGAATCGCGTGGCTCCCGTCGAGGCCGATGATGTCCTCGATCTGTCGACGCGTCTCCTCGGGCTGCGCACCCGGCAGGTCGATCTTGTTGATGACCGGGACGATCTCCATGTTGTTCTCGACCGCCAGGTAGGCGTTGGCGAGCGTCTGGGCCTCGACGCCCTGCGCGGCGTCCACCAGGAGCACGGCGCCCTCGCAGGCGGCCAGCGAGCGCGTGACCTCGTACGAGAAGTCCACGTGCCCGGGCGTGTCGATCAGATTCAGGATGTACCTGTTCCCATCGTCGGCCGTGTAGGTGAGACGAACCGGGTGGGCCTTGATGGTGATCCCGCGCTCCCGCTCGAGGTCCATGCTGTCGAGCAGTTGGGCCTCCATGTCGCGCGACTGCACGGCCCCCGTCATCTCGAGGAAGCGGTCGGCGAGCGTCGACTTCCCGTGGTCGATGTGCGCGATGACGGCGAAATTGCGGATGAAGCGCGGGTCCATTGGAACTAGAAATTATATCAGGAGCCAGGAGCCAGGAAGCAGAATCCAGAGGCGCAGTGCGACGAGAGCGAGACGCCGGTTCGTGGAGGCGCGAATGACGATTCGAACGAAGACGAAAAGAGCCAGAAGCGGCTGCCTCGCTTCTGGCTCTCGGTCTCTGGCCTGAATTCCGAATTCTGGCTCCTGGCTCCTGACTCCTCGTCCAGCTACTTCGCCACCTCGGTCTTCAGCACCACCGCGTCGCCGGCGTACTGTTGAACGACCGAGAGGACGCCGGTGTAGAGGAAGCCGACCTGGAAGAGCATCAGGAACGGCACGGTCGCGTAGATGCCGTTCGCCAGGGCGTAGAACACCGTCCAGGTGAAGTAGAGGCCGAGCATCAACTCGACGAGCGGCTGAATGGCGACCGACTGCCGGTATTTCTTGTTCTGCCAGTCGTCCGTGTCGCGCTGCACGACGCCGTATTTCGGCGTGCGGGCGAACTCACTCTTCTTGTCGAGCAGCGCCTCGATGACCGCGCGCGTGTTGTTCACCGACAATCCGATGCCGATGGACATCAGGAACGGCAGGTACCGCAGGCGCGACATCCAGGTCTGCGGATACAGTTCCCGTTGCGACACGATATAGAAATTCGCCACCGAGGCCGTGGCCGCGAAGAACAGCGGTACGTCGATGAGCAGCATCTCGTACCAGCCCATGTTGTAGCGGATGACCATCGACGGGAAGATCAACACGCACAGCACGGACATCAGCAGGTAGTTGAAGTTCGCCGTGAGGTGCATGAACGCCTCGGCCTTCACGTGGAAGGGAGCGTTCGAGCGGAGGATGTGCGGCAGCAGCTTGAGGCAGGTCTGAATCGAGCCCTTGGCCCACCGGTGCTGCTGCGACTTGAAGGCGTTCATCTCGACCGGGACTTCCGCCGGCGCTTCCACGTCGGGCAGGAACACGAACTGCCAGCCTTTGAGCTGCGTCCGGTAGCTGAGATCGAGGTCCTCGGTGAGCGTGTCGTGCTGCCAGCCGCCGCCATCCGCGATGGCTTCAGGGCGCCAGATGCCGGCCGTGCCGTTGAAATTGAAGAACCGGCCCGATCGGTTGCGGCCACCATGCTCGAGCACGAAGTGCGCGTCGAGCAGGATGGACTGCACCTTGGTGAGGAGCGAGTAGTCCTGGTTGAGGTGCGTCCAGCGCGCCTGCACCATGGCCACCTTCGGATCGGCGAAGTACGGCACCGTGCGGATCAGGAAATCCGCCGATGGGACGAAGTCGGCGTCGAAGATGGCCACGTAGCGGCCGCGGGCCACCTTCAGCCCGGCGTCGAGCGCGCCGGCCTTGTAGCCGGTGCGGTCGTCGCGGTGGATGTACTGAACGTCGAATCCCTGGGCGACGTGGCGCTGCGCGGCGAGGCGGGCGATGTCCTGTGTCTCGTCGGTCGAATCGTCCAGGATCTGGATTTCCATCCGATCCTTCGGGTAGTCAATCCGGCACACGGCCTCGACCAACCGGTCCACCACGTACATCTCGTTGTACAGCGGCAGTTGAATGGTCACGACGGGCCATTGGTCGGGGACGGCGGGAATCGCCACTTTGTCGTCCTTGTGCTTCATGTAAAGATACACAAGGTAGTAGCGGTGCCAGCCGTACACGGCGAGAATGCTGAGGATGAAGAAATACGCCCCGAGGATCAGGGTTTCAGTGGGCGTCATAGCGTCTGTGTCTTGGTTGTGGGCACAAGAGGGTCATTATACTGCCCGGTCATGAGAAGTCAACGAAGCTACCCGGCCCCGGAGGGTCCGCGATGAAGCTGCCGGCCCTGCGCGAAATGCTCGACCAGGTCGAACGGGGAACCCTTCCGGCCGCCGACGCCGAGCAGCGTCTGACCGAGTACCTCAGGGAACTCCCGTACGAGGACCTGGGCTTCGCTCGAGTGGACCATCACCGTGCTCTTCGACAGGGTTTTCCCGAGGTCATCCTGGGTACAGGCAAAAGTCCGGCCCACATTGCGGCGATCGGCGCCAGAATCGTGAGCCGGGGCCATTCTCTGCTCGTCACCCGAACCGACGAGGTGGCGTACGCGGCCGTCAAGGCCGAGGTTCCCTCGGCGATCTTCCACCCGTCAGCGCGAGCTATCACGCTGCAACAGAAGGATATAACTCCTGGCAAGGGGACCATCCTGGTCGTCGCGGCCGGCACCGCCGACCTGCCCGTTGCCGAGGAGGCGGTCATCACCGCCGAGCTGATGGGTAACCAGGTGGACCGGCTGTACGACGTCGGTGTGGCAGGTTTGCACCGCCTCCTGAGCGCGCAGGATCGCCTCACTGCGGCACGCGTGATCATCGTCGCGGCCGGAATGGAGGGAGCCCTGCCGTCGGTCGTGGGCGGGCTGGTACAGGTGCCGATCATCGCCGTACCGACCAGCATCGGCTACGGCGCGAGTTTCGGCGGTGTGGCCGCGCTCCTGGGCATGCTCAACAGCTGCGCCGGCGGTGTCTCGGTGGTCAACATCGACAACGGATTCGGCGCGGCAACGATTGCGAGCCTGATCAACCACCTGTAGGCTCTCGGCCCCGGGGTTGCCGCCTGTCCGCCTCTGCGCCCGCCCACCTGGCCGCCTGCCCGCCTTCTCGCGCCCCGTGCCCCTTGACAGCCCCTATCTCACGGCCGATATTGATGTTTGACTCCCCATACGCCCTATGCTACCGTGGGAGGTTGCCTCCGGCCCTATCTTCCCCAGCCGGTTCCCCAACCCCTATATGCAGCGAGCCGCGCAGCAGGCCCTGGAGTTCTACCGGATCGTCGACGCGGTGCGCAGTTTCTCTGCGACGCCCCTCGGACGCGACAGGCTCGCCTCGCTGCGGCCGCAGTCCGATCCGCGGCGGGCCGCGCAGTGGCTGTCGGCCACGAGCGAGGGGGTCCGGTACCTGGCCGACGGAGGATTGTTTCCCCTGCAGGCCCCGGCGGACATCGACAGCACCCTCGGCGCGCTCGCGATCGAGGGGCGTCCCCTCGAGCCCATCCGGCTCCTGGGGCTGGCCGATTTCCTCGACTCGCTCGAGCAGACCCGGACGGCCATCCGCAAGGCGGCTGGCAACTACGTCTACCTGGGCACGCTCATCGAGATGGGCGCGTCCTTCAAGAGCGAGATCGGAGAGATCCGCGAGAAGATCGACCCGAGTGGCGAGGTCGCCGACCACGCCAGCGGTGAACTCCGGTCGATTCGCGATCGCCTGCGCAAGCAGCGCACGCGGCTGCGGACGACGCTCGAATCGTACCTGCGCGGCCGCGACACGTCGCGTTACCTGCAGGATCAGATCGTCACCGATCGCAATGGACGGTACGTGCTCGTCGTCCGCGCCGAGCATCGCACCGCGATCCCGGGCATCATCCACGGCAGTTCGTCGAGCGGGGCGAGCCTCTACCTCGAGCCGCTGAGCACCGTCGAAGTCAACAACGAGATCGTCGCGCTCGAGGAGCAGGAGGCGGCGGAGGTGCGCCGGATCCTCCTCGCGCTCACCGACGCGTTCCGTCGGCGGGCGGTCGACGTGCAGCGGACGCTCGAGTGCGCGACCGAACTCGACGTGGTGCAGGCGAAGGCGCGGTTCTCGCTGCTGGTCGGTGGCGTCGAGCCGACCATCTCGACTGACGGGGCGCTGGAGCTCCAGTCGGCCCGGCACCCGCTGCTCATCCGCGCAGTCACCGAGCGGCTCGACGAGCGTGACATGCGCCCGGCGGGAAGCGACGCGGACGAGGGCCGTGACGTCCGCGAGTCGCGCGAGCAGCCGGCCGAACCGGTCCCCGTGGACATTCTCCTGACGCCGCCGTCGATGGTGCTCGTCATCACTGGACCGAACACGGGCGGAAAGACGGTCGCGCTCAAGACCGCCGGCTTGCTCGCCCTCATGGCACAGGCCGGCCTGCACATCCCGGCAGCACCCGGGTCGCGGCTGCCGGTCTTCCGATCGATTTTCGCCGATATCGGCGACGAGCAGTCGATCGCGGCCAACCTCAGCACCTTCTCCTGGCACGTCACCAACATCGCTTCGATGGACCGATTGTTGGCGCTCCCCGCGCTGGTGCTGTTCGACGAACTCGGCTCGGGCACCGATCCGGCCGAGGGCGGTGCGTTGGCAACGGCTGTCGTCGACTACTTCAGGACTCGTGGCGCCCTGGTGTTGTGCACCAGTCACAGCGAGGCGGTGAAGACGTACGCCACGACCACGGCCGGCGTCACGGTGGCCGCGTTCGGCTTCGATCCCGCGACGTTCGCGCCGAGCTACCGGCTCGTCTACGGCTCGCCGGGACGCAGCCTGGCGCTCGAGATCGCCGGCCGCCTGGGGCTGAACGCCGACGTCATCGCGAAGGCGCGGCAGAACATGGGCGAACGCGACGCCCAACTGGCCGAGCACCTGGCGAAGATCGATCAGAACCTGCACGAACTCGAACACGAGCGCCGGCTGGTCGCCCGAGAGCGCCAGGTGTTGACCGATGCCGAGACCCGCGTGAAGTCGCGCGAGGACACGCTGCGCCAGCGTGAAGAGGCCTTCCACCGGAAGACCGAGGAGCGACTCGACGACCGGCTTCGGGATGCGCGACGCGAGATCGACAAGGTCATCGACGATCTCAAGAAGAAGACGACCGAACTCACGGCGGAGGCCGAACGGCGCGTCTACAAGCACGCGTCGACCGGTCCCGTCATCTCGACGGGCGCCGCCGGCGCGGCCCGTGTCGAGGCGCGACAGGCCCTCGAGGACACGGCTGCGCGGCTCAGGGGCGAGGCCGCCGAACGCCCCGCGGCACAGGCCGGACAGCCATCCCTGGGCAAGCCGAGTATCGGGGATCGCGTGGCGGTGGCCGGTCTGGGGCTCGAGGGGGTCCTGGCGTCGCTCCATGGCGACGAAGCCGAGATCGACATGTCGGGAAAGCGGCTGCGCGCACGCATGGCCGATGTGCGACTGGTCGCCCGCGCGGCGACGGCCTCCGCGTCCCAGCCGGCGTCCCGCGTCAGCGTGCAGGTGCAGCTCCAGCCACGCGGCGACTCGCGCGCCAGCGATTTGAACGTGATCGGCTGCACCGTGGAGGAGGCGCTGACGAGGACCGAGCGGTTCCTCGACGAGACGCTGCTCGCCGACCAGCGCACGGTGCGCGTGATCCACGGCTATGGAACCGGCCAGTTGCGCCGCGCGATCGCGGAGTACCTGCGAACCCACCCGCTCGTCGCGAACTACCAGCAGGCGCCACCGGAACAGGGGGGCGGAGGGGTGACGGTCGTGGATCTGAAGGACTAGAAGCAGAAATGTCGTTGGTCCCCCACTCCTTCGTCGACGACCTGCGGGCTCGGGCGGATATCGTCCAGGTCGTGCAGGACTACGTCCCGCTGAAGAAGGCGGGATCGACGTGGAAGGGGCTGTGCCCGTTCCATGGAGAGAAGACGCCGTCGTTCCACGTCAACCCGGACAAGGGGTTCTTCTACTGTTTCGGGTGCCAGACCGGAGGCGACGTCTTCAAGTTCGTGGAGCTGCAGGAGAAGGTCGGGTTCCAGGACGCGATCCGGATCATCGCGCGCAAGTTCGGGATGACGGTACCCGAGGCGACCGGTACGGACGACACCGACGGCGTCGAGCGCGAAACGCTGCTGAAGATCCACGAACTGGCGGCCGCGAGGTTCTGTGAGCAACTCGCCTCGCCCGCCGGGGCACGTGGCCGCCAGCAATTGGCGGCCCGTGGCATCGCACGCGAGACGATCGAGAAGCTGGGCCTGGGCTACGCGGTCTCGTCGCGTGACGCGATCAAGGGATGGTTGCAGAAGCAGGGATTCGACCTGCCGCTCCTCGTCAAGAGCGGCTTGGTCGTGCAGCGCGATGACGGTCAGGCGGTCGATCGGTTCCGTGGACGGCTGATGATTCCCATCTGTCGCGACAGCGGATCGGTCGCCGCGTTTGGCGGCCGGGCGATGGAACCCGATCAGCAGCCAAAGTACCTGAATTCGCCGGAAACGCCCATCTACTCCAAGGGGCGGACGCTCTACGGTCTGAACGTCACCAAGGGTGACATCCGGCGCGTGGGCTACGCGGTGCTCGTGGAGGGTTACTTCGATTTCGCACAGGCATGGCAGGCTGGCGTCCTGCCGGTGGTTGCGTCGTGCGGAACGGCCTTGACGAACCAGCAGGCACACCTGCTCCGCCGGTTCGCGTCGAAGGTGGTCCTCAGCTACGACCCCGACGCGGCCGGTCAGGGCGCGGCGGAACGATCGTCGCAACTGCTCGTGCAGGAAGGTTTTCTCGTGAACGTCGCCCTGCTGCCGCCGGGAGACGACCCGGACGGGTTCATCAGGAAGCAGGGGGCCGCCCCGTACATGGAACGGATCAGGACCTCTCGGCCGTATCTCGAGTACCTGATCGATCGCGCGGCCGAGGGGCGTGACTTCGGCAGCGACGACGTCAGGCGTGAGTTCCTGAATCGGATGCTGCCCGTGGCGGCCCAGATTCCGGATGCGGCGGGTCGTGACCAGTTCGCCGATCGCCTCGCGCACAAGGCCAGGATTACAGAAGATGTCGTTCGAGCCGAAATACGTAGAGCAGCCGTTGATCGGAGGACGACGCTCACCCCGAAGGAATTGCCGAGCTTCGGCCAGATTCGGGAGGCCGAACGGGGGATGATTTGGGGCCTGTTCCACGAGCCCGAGGCCGCACGGGAAGCGCTCGACGGGCTGGATGCCGGAGATTTCGACACCCTGTTGACTCGCAATATCCTGCAAATGGCGCTCGATCTGCATCAGAACGGGGTGGAGGACGTACCGTCGGCGCTGCTCGCGCGTCTAAATACAGAGGAAGCCCGGTTGGTCACGGCCGTCGCGGCCGAGTCCGAGCGCCCGGTGCCAGTGGCGGAGTCGGCCGCCGAGCTTCGGCTGCTCCGCTACGAGCGCGAGCGCGCTGAGCTCCAGCGGGAAATCGAGCGGTTGCAGTCGAGCGGAGAAGACCCCGGGGGCCTGGAGCACCTGGGACAGCGGAAAGTGGAGTTGAGCCGGGAAATCAACCGGCTCCGCATTGAGAAACTGTCGGCATAGCGATGACATTCATGTTTTCGAGGAGGACAGCCCTTGTCGATCGAGGATAAATACGACGAGGTTCGGCAGCTGATTTCCATCGGCAAGGAGAAAGGCTACCTGCTCTACGACGAGGTGAACGACCTGTTGAGGTCGGACATCACGTCGCCGGACGAGCTGGACGACCTGTTCAACACGTTCGGCACGGCCGGCATCGAGGTCGTCGACTCCGAGCAGAAATACCGGGAGGACAAGCAGGAGGCGGGCGACGAACTCGAGCTCGATCTGACGCCCGGCGCGCTCGACAAGACGAACGACCCCGTGCGCATGTACCTCCGCGAGATGGGGACCGTGCCGTTGCTCACGCGCGAGGGCGAAGTCGAGATCGCCAAGCGCATCGAACGCGGCAAGCTGGCCGTTATCAAGTCGATCTCCCGCACGCCGACCGTCGCGCGGAAGGTCATCGAGATGGGCGACCGGCTCAGGGTTGGCGAGCGCACGATTCGCGAGCTCGTCATCTTCAACGACGAGGAGATCACCGACGAGCGCATCGACGAGCGGACGCGCGAGGTCTCGCGCCAGATCGAGGCGGTCAAGAAGGCGCGCCAGGGCTACGAGAGGTGCCTTGAAAAGCTCGAGGCGACGCCGAAGAAGGACAAGAAGAAGTACCGCCGGGCGCGGTGGAAAACCTTCCGCGCGCGGGTGGCGGTGTCGCAGCTGATCCGCGCGATCGAGTTCACCGAGCAGGTGAAGCGTCGGTTGATCGAGGACATCAAGGAGTCGGTCGAGCGCGTGCAGCGAATGCAGCGCGAGGTGGACAGCCTCGAGCGGCAGCTGAATCCGAAGAACAAGCGGGCACGGCTCAAGGAAGACGACCGCAAGATTGCCGCGCAGAAGCAGAAGGAAATCAAGACAGAGATCAAGCGGCAGGCCGATGAGCTCGAGGAAACGCCGGATCAGCTGCGGCGCACGCTCGACACGATCCGCCGCGGCGAGGCGCAGGCCGAGCAGGCGAAGAAGGAGCTCGTCGAAGCCAACCTCAGGCTCGTCGTCTCCATCGCCAAGAAATACACGAACCGGGGACTGCAGTTCCTGGATCTGATCCAGGAGGGCAACATCGGCCTCATGAAGGCCGTCGACAAGTTCGAGTACCGGCGCGGCTACAAGTTCTCGACGTACGCCACGTGGTGGATCCGCCAGGCCATCACCCGCGCCATCGCGGACCAGGCGCGAACGATCCGCATCCCGGTCCACATGATCGAGACGATCAACAAGCTGATTCGCACGTCGCGCTCGCTCGTGCAGGAGCTTGGGCGCGAGCCGACCTCCGAGGAAATCGCCAAGCGGATGGACATCCCGGTGTCGAAGGTCCGCAAGGTGCTCAAGATCGCGCAGGAGCCGATCTCGCTCGAGACGCCCATCGGGGAGGAGGAAGACAGCCACCTTGGCGACTTCATCGAGGACCGCGGCGTGGTCTCGCCGGCCGACGCGGTGATCAACCTGAACCTGCGCGAGCAGACCGAAGCGGTGCTCAAGACGCTGACGCCGCGCGAGGAAAAGGTCATCAAGATGCGGTTCGGCGTGGGCGACGGCAGCGAGCACACGCTGGAAGAAGTCGGGCAGAACTTCGCGGTCACCCGCGAGCGCATCCGCCAGATCGAAGCCAAGGCCCTGCGCAAGCTGCGGCACCCGTCGCGGAGCCGCAAGCTGCGGGCGTTCCTGGAGGGACGGACGTAGGAAGTCGGAACCGACGCGGGCCAGTCGGAGCTGACGCGGCCAGTCGGAAAGGACGCGCTCAGTCGGAGCTGACGACAAGTGGTCGGAGGGGGCGCCGAGGACCGATTCCGGCGCCCTTTCTCTCGTACGGTGAAGGACCTCTCGCGAGTGCGGGCTGGTCGGCTGGGCAGCGGGCCCCGGCCTTTCGTTTTGGTCGGAGCCTCGCATGGAGTTAGACTATTCAGGGTCCGGGACCGAGGGCGTCCGCTTCGACGGATTGAACTGGCTCCGATCGAAGGCGTCAGGTCCGACTAACCGCGTCAGTTCCGACTTCTCCGGGCCCATAGCTCAGCGGTCAGAGCCGCCGGCTCATAACCGGCCTGTCCCAGGTTCGAATCCTGGTGGGCCCACCAACACATGAACAGTCCTCGATTGGAACGACCGGCTGGAACACGTCGCGACGCGCGGAGCGACGCGCGCGCTCGACCATGCAGGCCCCGGTCCTCGGGGCCTTTTTTTTGCCCCCTCGCCCGCAGTTCATCGTCAACCCGCCGGTGTGACCGGCCTTCCGTAAAGACTCCATGCACGCTGACCTCGAACGATTGATTCGCCTGCAGCAGACGGACACCTTCATTGAAAACGCCCGGCGGCGGATTGCCAATCATCCCAGCCTCGTCATCGCACTCGACACCCGGCTGGCCGATGCCACGCGGGCGCTCGAGGAAGCCCGCAAGCGCGTGGACGACGACAAGGCTGGGCGGCGAGTGGTCGAGAAGGACCTGTCGATGGTCCAGACGCGTCTCGGCAAGTACAAAGACCAGTTGATGGAGGTCAAGACCAACCGCGAATACCAGGCGATGCAGAAGGAAATCGAGGCCGCGCAGCACGAGGTGCGGCAACTCGAGGACCGTATCCTCGAGCACATGCTCGCGGCGGACGACCTGACGGCTGGCGTCAAGGCCGCCGAGGCGAAGCTGGCGTCGGACACGGGACTGATTGCCGACGAGCGCCGACGGCTGGAAGTGGAAACGGCCAAGCTCGAGGTCGACCTCGAGCGGGCGGTAGCAGCGCGCGCCGACATCGTCTCCGGGCTCGCTCCCGCTGCGCTCTCGACCTACGAAACCGTCTACCGCGGCCGCAAGAGCGTCGCCGTCGTCGCCGCGAAGGACGGATTCTGCAGCGCCTGTCACGTCCGGGTGCGTCCGCAGATGTACAACGAGCTCCACCGCAACGACACGATCTACCAGTGCGCGAGTTGCCAGCGGATCCTCTACTACGTGCCGGCGGCAGACGCCACGGACTCGGGAGTCACTCAGTGACGGTGGCGTACATCGACGGGGGTTCGCGCGGCAACCCGGGCCCCGCGGGCTACGGTGTTCGCATCGAGGATTCCGGCGGCCAGATGATCGAGGAGATGTGCGGGGCGCTCGGGACCGTGACGAACAACGTGGCGGAATACCGGGGACTGCTGGTGGCACTGCAATGGGCCGTGGACCACGGCGTCCGGCGACTGACCGTGCGATCCGATTCGGAGCTGCTCGTCAAGCAGATGAAGGGCGTGTACCGGGTCAAGAACGCCGGCCTCCAGCCGCTCCATCGTCAGGCGCAACACCTGGCGGCGTCGATGGAGCGAGTGACGTTCGAGCACGTCCGCCGCGAATTCAACGTCGATGCCGACCGCCTGGCCAACAAGGCGATGGATGATGCGGCGGGCGAGAAGACGCCACACCGGCCGCAGGGATCGTTCAGCTGGGATTAGACGCCCGGATGACCGCGGCGATCCGGCCCGTGTCCTTGCCGTCGCGCCGGTACGACGCGAACAACTCGGGATGGCTCGACGTGCACAGCCGCGACGCGTGAATCGCCTCGCCCCGGATGCCTGCGGCTCTCAACAGATCGCAGTTCGCTGTCCAGAGGTCGAGCCGGAGACGGCCCTCGTCTCCGCGCGAGAACCAGCAGGCGACCGAGCCGCCGAACCCGCCATCCTCGAACGCCCGGCGGACTTCGTCACCAACCACGTAGCAGCAGGCGCCGATGCTGGGACCGAGAGCGACGACCAGGTCGGACGCGCGCACGCCGAATTCCCGGCCGAGCGCCCGGACCGCCGACGGCCCGGCGGACGCCAGCGTTCCCCGCCAGCCGGCGTGCACGGCCGCCACGGCGCCGGTCCGAGGATCGGCCATCAGGATCGGAACGCAGTCAGCCGCCTGCACGGCCACGGCAACATCGGGGTCGTCGGAGATGATGATGTCCGCGCGGCGCCAGCCGGTGGTCGAGCCGGGCGCGACCTCGCCGCGCCGGACAACCTGCACGTCGCAGCCGTGGACCTGGTCGAGACGCACCAAGCGCTCGGCCGACACGCCAATCGTGGACGCCACGCGCGCCCAGTCGTCGTCCTCCGTCCGCTCGCCCCGAAGGCGGAGCGCGGAGGTCGTGAAGAAATGGTCCGCAACCTCTCCGAGCGCTCGCGACCGCAACGCCCGTCCCCAGGTCTCCGTCGTCCAGTGGAACCCGTCAGAGAGAATCATCCCCATCCCCATGCATGCAGCTTGCGAGTCGCGCCCCTCGGCATCGATGTCCTCAGCTGGCTCTCCTCACTTGGCACCCAGCACTCTGCCGCGCACCCAGCACGTAGCCGCTATCTCAGCAGTATCACCTGCGCCATCGCCAGCGTGTCGGTGTGCGTGATCGTGACGACCGACGAACGCCCGCCGAGCGTCGCGAAACGCCGGTTGGCAGCACCGTGCAACTGCAGTTGGGGCGGCCCCCCGTGGCGCACCACCTCGACGTCGCGCCACAGCACACCGAGCGAGTGGCCGGTGCCGAGTGCCTTCATCGCGGCTTCCTTCACGGCAAACCGCGCGGCGAAATGCTGGGCTGCGTGCCGGTGGGCCTGGCAGTAGGCAACCTCGGCCTCCGTGAACACACGCCGCAGGAACCTGTCGCCATACCGAGCCATCGTAGCCGCCACACGGGGAATCTCCGTGGCGTCGAGTCCGATGCCGATGATGTCCATCACCTGATCGTACACGTCTCGGGCCAGGTCCACCAGGCCGCCAGCCGGCGCGGTAACCGTGGTTGTCGTCCGCCATGGCCGCGCGTGGCCTGTCGGTGCCATCGCCGAGGCTGGTGATTGCAAGCGGCGTTCGGGGAGAGAGTTGCGGCCACGCACGTGGTCGGCCGCCGCGGAATCCGGCTTGCTGTGGCTTCTGAACGGAGGAGGCTGCACATGGTGATCAAGATCAGCCGCAACGACAAGGGCAACCCGCCGGGCAAGCTGGCCGACGCAGAACTGCACTTCAGCGACGGCCCACTCGACGGCCTCAAGCTGATTGGCTTCGGGATCTGGGAGCGCCGGACCGGCGGCGGGCGCAACGTGACCTTTCCCGCGCGCCAGTACTCGGTGAATGGCGAACGGCGCAGTTTTGCGCTCCTCCGGCCCGTGGTGGACGGCACCTCACAGGATCGGCTGCGCGACCTGATTCTCGAGGCGTACGCCGAGCACGAAGAGCAGCTCGCGGTGGCGCAGTAGCGTCACGGGAGCACGCTGTCGGAAGCGTCGGGGTTGGGTCGTGCCGAGGAGAGGGTCCACTCTTCACGGAGGCCGCGGTCGAACTCCGCGCGGAGGAAGGTGGACTTCATGCCCCCGTCGATCACGTCCCAGGGCAGGACGGAGTCGTGGCTGCGATCGCGGTAGACGTAGCCCTCGGGGTCGACGCCGGCTGCCGAGGCGGCGGCTCGCCATTGTCCGCCGTTCTGCTCCGCGGCCTCGATGACGGGTGCGATCCGGCGATCGCCGAGCGACAGCAGGGCCTGGTAGTACGAGTGCCGCTCCGACTTGATGTTGAAGTAGACGTTGTCGAGGCCGGCCACCAGTTGACGGAGGCGACGCATCTTCCGCTCGGTCGCCACGGGAAGTTCCATCGGCATCCACTGGTACGCCGTGCCAGGCTTCGGCACCAGCGGGTTCACGCTCGCGACGATGCGTCCGATGGTGCCGCGGGGGCGTGCGTGGGCCAGCATGCGCTCACGAATGCCGATCGTCAGATCTCGGATCGCCACCAGGTCGTCGTCTGTCTCCGTGGGCAGGCCGATCATGTAATACAGCTTCAGGTTCTCGATGCCTGAGGCGAACACCAGGTCGGCGCGGTCGAGGATCTGCGCGTTGGTCACGGTCTTGTTGATGACGCGCCTGAGCCGGTCCGAGCCCGTTTCCGGCGCGATGGTGATGCTCCGCTCGCCGCTCGCCCGCAGCAGGCGGACGATGGGCTCGGTCAGGTCGTCGAGACGCAGTGATGCCGGGCTGATGCCGTACCCCAGCTCGTGCAGGCGCGCGAGGATCCGGTTGATCTCCGGGTGATCGCAGAGGGCGATCGACACGAGGCCCGCCCGCGTGGCGTGAGGCCTTGCCTCCTCGGCGATACGCAGGATCCGGTCGGCATCGAACGCCCGGACGGGCAGGTAGTTGTAGCCGGCCCAGCAGAAGCGGCACAGGTTCGCGCACCCGCGAACCACCTCGACGAGGAGCCGTGACCCAAACTCGGTGTTTGGCGTGAAGACAACGGTGGCGGGTGGCTCGGCCATGTCGGCGGCCCGCAGCGCGGCCTTGTGAATCGGCAGACGCACCGGCGTCGTGCCGTTGGCTGCCACGAAGCCGCTCACGCGGTCTCCGTCGTAATTCACCTGGACGAACGAGGGTACGTACATTCCCGGACGGCCGGACAGCCTGTGCAATACCGCGGCCCTGCCGCCGCCGGCAGTCACGGATTGCACGAGCTCGGGGATCAGGACTTCGCCTTCGCCAGCGGCGACGACGTCGACGAACAGGGCGAGCGGCTCGGGGTTGAGAAAGCTGATCGCACCGCCGAGCACGATGAGAGGGTGTCGCTCGTGCCGCGACTCGGCGCGGATGGGCAGCCCGGCCAGCCGCAGCATTGTGACCACGTTCGTGTAGTCCCACTCGAACGAGACCGAGAAGGCGAGTACGTCCATGTCTGCGACGGGCGTCTGCGATTCCAGCGTGCGCAGGCGATCGCCGGCCCGAAGACGCTCCTGGAGTTCCTGCTTGGGCGGCAGGAACACGCGTTCGCACACCACGCCGTCGCAGTCGTTGAACAGCCGGTAGGCCGTCTGGAAGCCGAGGTTCGACATCCCGACGAAGTAGGTATTGGGGAAGGCCAATGCGATGCGCAGGCGGTTGCCGTGCGGCTTGCGAATGGTGCCAACCTCTCGAGAGAGGGTCTCCCGGGCCTGTTCTCGCTGCTGCCAGGAACTCATGCTGTGATGCCGGCGGGACGGCCTGCGTGCCCGAAGGGGCGCGTCAGGTCGAACGGAAGCTTCGTCTTCGGCGCCGTCGGTCGCGTGTGCCGTGGATATTCCTAGTCTATCACGCGAGCGCGGACGAGCCGGGGGGCCCGGGTGAGGCCGACGACCCTCACCCCTGCTGACGCCGCAGGAACGCCGGCACGTCCAGAGGGGACGTGTCGTCGTCATCGGCAGCCTGACCCGTCGGCGGTTCGGCCGGCGTGCCGTTCACGACGGCCCGTCCCTGCTGCGGCACCGAGATCACTGCCCGCCGCCGCACCGGAATCGACGGTGCGGTCGACCCAACCTCGGCAGCCGACGCCCCCTGGTGGTGTTCCTCGTACCAGCCGTCGTAGTCGTGGCGATGGTTCTCCATGTCCACCGGCGTCTTCGCGGAGGACCGCGAACGGCCGGGGCGACCCTCGGTGAAGCCGGTGGCGATCACCGTGATCTTCACGCGGTTCTCGAGGCTCGGGTCGACGACCGCGCCGAAGATGATGTTCGCTTCCTCGTGGGCGGCCTTGAAGATGATCTGCGATGCGTCGTTCACCTCGCCGATCCCGAGGTCACTGCCGCCGGTGATGTTGATGATCACACCGCGGGCGCCGTCCACCGACGCGTCTTCGAGCAGCGGGCTCGAAATCGCTTTCCGCGCCGCTTCGATGGCGCGGTCCGGGCCCTCGGCGGTTCCCGTGCCCATCACGGCCACGCCCATCCCGCTCATGATCGTCTTGACGTCGGCGAAGTCGAGGTTGATGAGGCCAGGCACGAGGATGAGATCCGAGATGCCCTGGATGGCCTGTCGCAGCACGTCGTCCGCCGCCTCGAAGGCGCGCAACAGCGTCAGGCCGCGATCCACCGTGAGCAGTCGCTCGTTGGGGATGGTGATCACGCTGTCCACCGTCTCGCGCAGTTCGGCGAGCCCCTGATCGGCCTGGCGGTTGCGCCGGCCGCCCTCGAAGGTGAACGGCTTGGTCACGACGGCGATCGTGAGTGCGCCTATTTCGCTGGCCAGGCTGGCGACGACGGGCGCAGCGCCCGTGCCGGTGCCGCCGCCCATGCCGGCCGTCACGAACACCATGTCGGCATTGTCGAGCACTTCGAGCAACCGCTCGGTGTCCTCGAGGGCCGCTGCCCGGCCGATGTCGGGGTCTGCGCCCGCTCCGAGGCCCTTGGTCAGTTTCTCGCCCAACTGCACCTTGACTGGAGCCACGCTCTGCTGCAGCGCCTGCACATCGGTGTTGGCGACGATGAATTCGACGCCGGGGAAACCGGCGCGCACCATCCGATTGACGGCGTTGCCGCCGCCACCGCCCACGCCAATCACCTTGATCCGCGCACCGAGCCGGCGAGGGTCGTCACCAAGCCGTATGCGCATCGACTCTGTCGTAGAATCGATGCCGGTGTCGGATTGCTGCTGCTGCGGGTTCGCCATTCGGGCCTCCAGGTCACGCAACCATCGGTCTGTCAACGTGTCGATGTCTCATCGGGCGTGCCGACCACCGGCCGACGCCATGTCCTGTCGTTCACGGCCGCGGCTCTCGTTCCGGCGCCGCCACGGATACCTGTGGCCGCAACAGCGCCAGCCGAGCGAACAGCGTGGTGCGGTTCATCGGTCCGTGGGCCGTCGGCACCAGCGTCACGAGTGGCGCCGGTGCCGCGCGCGGCGCCGTTGTCCCAACTGGTGACGCCTTCCTGGGACGTCCTTCGACCCGGCCTGCGTGTGACGAACCCTCATGCCTCACGTCCATCAGAGAAACTCCCGAAGCAGCCGTCCGAGCTTGCCGGCTGCGCGCGAAAACGGTCCACCGCCCGTGCTTGGCGTCTCGCGCAGCCACTGCGCGTGTGCGCGCTGCGCCAGCCCGACGGCGGTGGCAAACGCCGGGCTGTTGACGTGATCCGCAAGGCCACCCCCGATGTCGGCCGGGCAGCCTCGCCGGATCGGGAGATCGAAGATCTGTTCGGCAATTTCCGGCAGTCCGTTGAGAATCGCGCCCCCTCCGGTCAGCACGATGCCCGAGTTCAGGGCCTTCTCGTACCCCGCATGCCTGATCTCGTCCCACACCAGGTGGAAGATCTCCTCGGCCCGCGGCTGCAGGACTTCGGTCAGAATCCTGCGGCCCATCACGCGGGGCCGCCGCCCGCCGACGCTGGCCACCTCGATGGTCTCCTCGTCCTCGACCATCGCCGACAGGGCACAGCCGCTCCGCTGCTTCAGCTTCTCCGCCTCGGGGATTGGCATGCGCAGGCCGACCGCGATGTCGTTGGTGAAGTGATCACCGCCGACCGGAACGACCGCGGTGTGCCACAGGCTCCCACGCTCGAAGATCGCCAGGTCGGTCGTGCCCCCGCCGATGTCGAGCAGCGCCACGCCGAGTTCCTTCTCGTCCTCGGTCAACACCGCATCGCTCGCCGCCAGTTGACCGAGCGCCGTGCCCTTGACGTGGACGCCCGCACGGTTGACGCAGGCGACGATGTTCTGCGTCGCCGTCACGCTTCCCGTCACGACGTGGACGTTGACTTCCAGCCGCGCCCCCGTCATCCCAATCGGGTCGCGGATGCCATCCTGGTCGTCCACGACGAAGTCCTGCGGCAGCACATGCAGGATCTGTCGGCCGGTGGGAAGGGAGACCGCCTTGGCGGCGTCGATGGCGCGGCCCACGTCCTCGTGCGTGATCTCCCGGTTCTTGCCCGCAACTGCGACGACGCCCCGACTGTTGAATCCCTTGACGTGCGGTCCGCACAGGGCCAGGTGCACGTTGTCGATCTCGATGCCCGCCGTCAGCTCCGCCTCGACGACGGCTCTCTTGATCGAATCCACCGCGGCGACGAGGTTGACGACGAGGCCGCGACGGATCCCGTGCGACTCGGCCACACCCATGCCGACGATGTTGAGGCTGTTGTTCTCGCCAGGTTCCCCGACGATGGCAGTCGTCTTCGACGTGCCGATATCGAGTCCGACGAGATAGCGCTCTCTACGTCCCACGCCCCCTCCGCTCCTGCCCTACCGCCCTCGTGGTCTGCACCCGCCGGCGCGCGCTCGTCCGCGATGCGCGCCGTCAGTGGTTCGATGCCGGCGACGCGCCCGTCCTTCGACCGGTGACCGGTGCCGCGATCGGCACCGTGCTGGCCTGCGCCCCGACGTACACCCGCTCCCCGAATCTCAGATCGACGTAATCGATGGCCGGCACCTGGTCGCGCAACGCTGGTGCGAGGTCCAGATACGATTGCAGCCGTTCGAGGAACCGGTCGTCGCCCAGTCTGACGCGCGCCGTGTCCTGGTCCACGATCACCACCGCATTGTGCGGGTCCGAGACGTCGAGCTGCGAGATCCGTCGCGCCAGCTCCGGCTGGCGGCGGACCGCGCCCAGCACCCGCTCGGCCAGCGCCGCCCGCCGTTCGTTCAGTGTCGCGTCCGCGGAAGTCTCCAGCCTCAGGCCATCGACGATCGGCAGATCGAGCTCGGCGTACCGCGGGCCGTATTCGTCGATCACCCGGCCATGGTCGTCCACCAGGAACAGCTCGTCGTCGATGCGCCCGATCGCCAGGGGGTGTCGCTCGACCACGACGACCTCGATCGTCGACGGCAGCGAACGGCGGAGCGTGACGCTCTCCACCCATGGACACGCGAGCACCCTGGCTCTCCATTCCTCCAGGCGCAGGCTCAGGATGTTGCGCCCGCGAATGCCGGCGACGAGCGCGAGCACCTCCCCCTTCGACAGTTGCTGATGACCCGACACGGCGATTCGGCTGACCTGCAGCACGGGCGCCCCGAGCAGCCCGGCCGTCGTGAACCAGCAGGAACAGCCGACCATCACGAGCAGCACTACGATCTTGACGAGGCGCAGCCAGCGCCGCCAGGAGGTGCGACGACGCCCGGGCTTCACCTGCGCACGCAGGAAACGACGATCGGCTGGAGCAGTGACTGGCACGTTGTCGACTCCGTCTTACTCCGGGTGCGTTCCGGGCCGTTCTCGTAACCGCAACGCGGCGATGATGCCGTCCGACGCCGCGCCGATCGAGCCTGCCCCGAGCGTGATGACCACGTCGCCCGGTCGCGCGATCTCGGCAACGCGAGCCGGCACGTCCCGGACGTCCTTCACCAGATGCAGCGGCACGGTCACGCGCCGCCGGATCTCCTCAGCCAGCGCCTCGACGGTCACGCCCGGGAGTGGATCTTCACCGGCTGCGTAGATGTCCGTGAGGACGATTTCGTCGGCGCCGGAGAGGGCCGGCCCGAATCGATCGAGCAGCCGCTTCGTCCGGCTGAATCGATGGGGCTGGAAGACGACGACCAGCCGTCGATCGAGCGCCGCACGCGCCGCCGCTATCACCGCCGCCATCTCGGTCGGATGGTGACCGTAGTCCTCGATGACCCGGACGCCATCCGCTTCACCGTGATCCTCGAACCGACGCTCGGCGCCGCGGAACTCGTCGAGGGCGCTCGCAATGCGGTCGAACGGCACCCCGAGCTCCACGCCGACCGCGACGGCCGCCAGCGCGTTCTGCAGGTTGTGCCGGCCTGGCACGTGGAGCACGAGTTCGCCGAGCACGGCGGCCTCCGGGGCTCTGGCGTGGCCGGGTGCACGGGTCCGTACGACGGTGCACCGCCAGTCGAAGCCCGCGCCGGACACGCCGGTCCCGCGATACTGCGCATCGGCCGCATCCAAGCCGTACGTGATCACGCTTCGCGACATCGCCGTCAGCAACTGCCGCAGATGGCCATCGTCCGCGCAGGCGAAGATCGTGCCGTAGAACGGCACCTTGTTCGCGAAGGTGACGAATGCCTGTTGCAGGTCCTCGAAATCGCGGTAGCTCTCCAGGTGCTCGTGGTCGATGTTCGTGATGACCGCGATGGTCGGCGTCAGCTTCAGGAACGACCGATCGCTCTCGTCGGCCTCCACGACCATGTACTCGCCCCGACCCAGACGTGCGCTGCTGCCGAACGCGCTCAGGCGGCCCCCGATGACCGCCGTCGGGTCGAGGCCCCCGCGCTCGAGCACGAGCGCGATCATCGACGTCGTCGTCGTCTTGCCGTGGGCGCCGGCCACCGCGATCCCGTACCGCAAACGCATCAGCTCGGCCAGCATCTCGGCGCGCGGGATCACGGGGATTCGACGGCGCGTCGCTTCGACGATCTCGGGGTTCGTTGGTCGGATCGCCGACGAATAGACGACGACGTCGGCATGGCCGACGTGCTGCGCCTCGTGGCCCTCGAACACCTCGACCCCACGCGACGCCAGATGGACGGTGACCGGGGAGAGTCTCGTGTCGGACCCACTCACGGCGTAGCCCAGGTTGGCGAGCAGTTCGGCGATACCGCTCATGCCGCTGCCACCAACGCCGACGAAGTGCACTCTCCGGGTTCGTCCGAGCACGTTACTCCTTGCCACCGCACCGTTCGCCGGCGCCAGCCGGCGGCGACTCATCGCGGCCGGTTGCAGCGCCCAACCGTCTTCTGCTCGAGCCGTGTCGGCGGATGGTGAAACGGGTCCGCCCCAGTGGCTCGGTGGTGTCGCGCACGTCGATCGAACGCCGGGTCTACCCGCCCTCGTAGATCGCCGACGCCTGCTGCGAGATGTTCAGCAGGATTCCCATCGCCACGAGACTGATCGCCATGGACGACCCGCCGGCGCTCACGAACGGGAGCGGAATGCCCTTGGCGGGCATCAGCCCGATCACGACGCTGATGTTCACGAGCGCCTGCAGGCCGATCATCATCGTGATCCCGAGGGCGACCAGGCTTCCGAATGCGTCCGGTGCCTGCCTCGCGACAACCAGGCCGCGCCAGATGATCACGGCGAAGCAGATCAGCACCACCGTGGCGCCGATGAGTCCCCTCTCTTCCGCGATGACGGCGTAGATGAAGTCGCTTTGCGCCTCGGGCAGGTAGAACATCTTCTGCACGCCCTGCATGAAACCCTTGCCCCAGACGCCGCCGCCGCCGACCGCGAGCAGCGATTGACGGATCTGGAACCCGATGCCCTGCGGATCGGCCGACGGATCGAGGAACGCGAAGATCCTGGCGCGCCGGTACGGCGCGGCCCACAACAGCAGACCCATCACCGGCAGCGCCGTGCCGCCGGCCGCGAGGACCCACTTGTAGGCGATGCCGGCGACGAACAACATCGCACACGCGATTGCGCACAGCGCGGTCGCGCTGCCCGCGTCCGGCTCGCGCCAGATGAGGGCTCCGAACACCGCGAGCACCAGACCGACCTTCACCAGGCCCGGCGGGAGCGCATCCTGCTGCTCCACGCGGCGGTCCACCGCCATCGCGACGAACAGGATCGTCACCAGCTTGGCCAGCTCAGACGGTTGGATGCCGAGTCCGTACAGGTTCAACCAGCGATGCGCGTGGTTGACCGGAGGGCTCAGGAACACGGCCACGAGGGCGACGACGGTGGCGCCGAACAGGCCCCACAGCAGCCGCTGGTTCCGATACCAGTGATAGTCCAGTCTCATCGCGGACAGCATGAAAGCCAGGCCGAGGGCGACCCACAGGAGTTGCCTGACCAGGAACCGGCCAGGATCGCCGAATCTCTGCTCGGCCTGTACGACAGACGCGCTGTACACCCAGGCGATGCTGATCACGAGGAGCAGCAGCGTCGCGGTGAACAGGAGTCTGTCGGACTTGAGCTTGCGTGCCATCCTGCTTCGTCCCTAAACCCGATTGGCCTTCGACCCGAAACACTCTGTGCACCGCCCGGGAGACCCTGAGCGGCGAGCAGTCATCAGTCAGCCGGGATCGAGACACCGGCCTCGCAGACCGGGGCAGCCTGCGTTCCCAGCGGACGGCTCTCAATCGCGCGGACCGACTGACGACTGCTCACCGCTCACGGTTCCCGTCCCAACTCCTCGGCGAGTCGGGCCACCTCGCGCTTGAATACCCTGCCGCGTTCCGCGTAGTCGTGGAACATGTCGAAGCTCGCGCACGCCGGCGCAAGGAGCACCGTTCCACCCGGCAGCGAGGCGGCAAACGCCGCCCGGACGGCCTCGGCCATCGATGCCACATCCACGACCGCGACCATGTCGCCGAGTGCCTCGCGGATGATCGGGCGCGCCTCGCCGATGGCAATCACCGCCGTCGAACGGCCCTTCAGTGCAGGCCGCAGGTCGCGAAGGTCTCCGCCCTTGAACTTCCCGCCGATGATCGGCACGAGCCGCTGCCCGAAGCTCTCGATCCCGCGTCGCGCCGCATCGACATTCGTGGCCTTCGAGTCGTTGACGAACCGGATGCCGGCCACGGTCATCACGGGTTCGAGCGCGTGCTCGAGCCCCGTGAACCCCGCGACGGCCTCTCGAATGGCTGCCGGCGGCACGCCTGCGAGCCGGGCCGTCGTCACCGCTGCCACCACGTCGGTCAACAGGTGACGGCCGATCAGCTTCACGTCGCTGACCGGCAGGATCGGAACGTCGTCTCGTCCGGGGTGCCGATCGACGATCCATCCGTCGTTCACCACGGTCCCCTGTTCGATCCTCCTCTCGACCGCGAAGAACCGCGCCGGCGCCTTGGCGCGACGTTTCGCGAGCGACAGCGCCGGGCGATCGTCGGCGTTGATCACCGCCCAGTCCTGCTGGCCCTGGTTGGCGAACACCCGAGCCTTCGCCGCGGAGTACTCCCGAAGATCCTTGTGCCGGTCGAGGTGGTCCGCCGACAGGTTCAGCAGCACGGCGATCCACGGGTGGAACTCGACCGTCGTCTCGAGCTGGAAGCTGCTCACCTCCACGACGTGGACCATGTCGTCGGTGGACGACTCGATCTTGGCGGCGAGCGGTGCGCCGATGTTCCCGGCGACGGACCCGGGCACACCCCCCGCCGCCAGCATCCGCCCGATGAGCGTCGTCGTCGTCGACTTCCCCTTGGTTCCCGTGACCGCGATGATCCGACCGCGAAGGAGCCGACTCGCCAGTTCGATCTCACCAATGACCGGCACGCCCCGGCGCCGCGCACCCGCGAACACTGGCTGACGACACGGGACACCCGGGCTCAGCACGACCATGTCGGCGTCATCGAACGTCGCGGCGGTGTGCGCGCCGAGTGCGAGCGTCAGGCCCGAGTCCCTCAATCGCGCCTGGTCCGGGAGGTCGCCGTTCAGGTCGGCCAGCGTGACGCGCGCACCGTGCCGGACCAGGTACTCCGCGGCGGCAATGCCGCTGCGGGCGGCCCCGACGACGACCACGCGCGTGCCGGCGACCTCCAACTCGGACATGGTTTCCGTCCCTCTTTCCGTCCGCGGCGCTATCGAAGCTTGAGCGTTGTCAGGCTGAAGAGCGCGCAGATGATCGCCATGATCACGAAGCGCGTCATCACCTTCGTCTCGGTCCAGCCCGCCAGCTCGAAGTGATGGTGCAGCGGCGCCATCCTGAACACGCGCCGGCCGGTCAGCCGAAACGACGCCACCTGCACGATCACCGAGAGTGCCTCGAGCACGAACACCCCGCCAACGATGACCAGCAGGATCTCCTGCTTGATCAGGATCGCAACCGTACCGAGCGCCGCACCCAGGGCGAGCGACCCCACGTCGCCCATGAAGATCTCAGCGGGGTGGGCGTTGTACCAGAGAAACGCCAGGCTCGCCCCCACCAGCGAGCCGCAGAACACCGTCAACTCGCCCGCCTCCGGCAGCCGGATCAGCAGCAGGTACTCCGCAAACACACGGTGGCCGGTCACGTACGCCAGCGCCGTGAACGTGGATGCGGCAATCGCGAACGTGCTGATGGCCAGGCCGTCGAGGCCGTCGGTCAGGTTGACGGCGTTCGAGGCACCCACGAGAACGACGACTGCGAAGACCGCGTATCCCCACCCGAGGTCCGGAATCAGCCGCTTGAAGAACGGGAAGATCAGCCGCGTACTGTAGAGCGCGTGCTCCGACAGCACGAGGAGCGTGATCCCGACCGTCACCGCCACCGCCACCTGCCACGCGAGCTTGAAGCGCGGCCGCAGCCCGTGATGTGAATGGCGGACGATCTTCAAGTAGTCGTCCGCGAACCCGATCGCGCCGAACGCCGCGGTGGTCAGCACGGCGATCCACACGTCCACGTTCGTCAGATCGGCCCACAGCAGTGTGGGCACCAGCGCCGCCCACAGGATCAGCAGGCCGCCCATCGTCGGGGTCCCGGCCTTCCCCCGGTGGCTGGCCGGTCCCTCGTTCCGGATCACCTGCCCGATCTGGAACTCCCGCAGCGTCCTAATCAGCCACGGACCGAGCACGAGCCCGAGCGCCAGCGCCGTCAGACTCGCGGCCGCCGTACGGAACGTGATGTACCGCGTCACGTTCAGCGCGGGCATCCACCCACGCAACGGGTAGAGCAGGTGGAAGAGCATCAGCCGAACTCGGCGGCCAGGCGATCCACCACCCGTTCCGTCCTGATGCCGCGCGACCCCTTCACCAGCACGAGATCCCCGGCGCGCACCGCGGCCGCGACCAGGTCCGCCGCCGCCTCACTGGTCTCTGCGTGGCACACCTGCGTCGCCGGCAAACCCGCGTCCAGGCTCGCTCGGCCAAGTGCCCGCGCCGGCTCGCCACCGACCGTAATCAGCAGCGAGAGCCCGGACGCTGCCGCCACACGGCCGCACGTTTCGTGCAGCGCCACGCTCTGTTCGCCGAGCTCGAGCATCTCGCCGAGCACCGCAACACGCCGCGTGAATCCCCGTTCAGCCGCGATGACCTTCAGCACACCCTGGACGGCCCGCGGGTTCGAGTTGTACGCGTCGTCCACCACCGTGACGCCACCGGGAAGCCGCATCACCTCACCGCGATGAAGAGCGGGGCGCAGCGTCTTCGCACGTTCCACCATGTCCGCCAGCGGAACGCCGAACTGCAGTCCAACTCCGATGGCCGCCAGCGCGTTGGCCATGTTCCCCCGCCCGAGCAGCGGCACCAACAGATGCGCGTCGCCGTCGTTCGTCCGAACGAGCGCGCGCGTGCCGTCGAGTCCCGCGTCCTCGATATCGAGCGCCTGCACCGTCGCACCGTCCGAGGCGCCGAAGGTCACGCGCAGACCTGGGAACTCCTCGGTTCGCACCATCACGCGCGGATCGTCCGCATTGGCGACGAGCACGGTCGTGTCCCGCGCGTTCTCCAGGACCTCGGCCTTCGCGTCGGCGATGGCATCGAGCGACCCGAAGAACTCGATGTGTACCTCTGCGACGTTCGTCCACACCCGCACGTCCGGTTCGGCGATCGCCACCAGCCTGCTGATCTCTCCGACGTGGTTCATCCCGAGTTCGACCACCGCGACTTCGGCCCCCCGTCTGAGCTCGAGCAGCGAGAGGGGCAAGCCGATGTGGTTGTTCAGGTTTCCGCTCGAACGCATCACCCGGTGGCGCAGGCTCAGGAACGCGGCGGCCATCTCCTTCGTCGTCGTCTTCCCCGCGCTCCCGGTGATGCCGACGACGCGGGCCCCGGACTTCCGGCGGACCCACCGGGCGAGCCGCTGAAGCGCGTACGTGGTGTCGGGCGCCACAATCAGCAATCGGTGGCCGAGCCGCGCCGGATCGAGGCCCGGCATCGGCCGCCCGATCAGGACGCCGCACGCCCCGCGGTCGAGCGCGTCATCGACGAACTCGTGGCCGTCCAGCCGTTGTCCCTGTATGGCGATGTAGAGATCACCGGGTTCGAGCGTTCGGCTGTCGATCGAGAACCCCGACACCTCGGTGTCAGGAGCCCCCGAGAGCTGCCGGCCCTTGACCGCGTCGACGATGTCAGCCGCCGTCACCCTCATCCCGTCCCACCAGTCGAAAGCCACTCCTCGAAACCACTCCCGGAGCGGTCCAGGAACGCCGGCTACGCGCCGCGCCGGCGGTCCAACGCCTCGCGGGCCACCAGGACGTCGTCGAACGGCAGTTCGCGGTCGCCGATGACCTGGTACTTCTCATGGCCCTTCCCCGCCAACAACACGACGTCATCGGGTTTCGCCAGGCTGATCGCGCGCTCGATCGCAGCCCGTCGATCGACAATCCCCATGTGCGGCGTGGAGCGCGGCGGCGTGTAGTTCTGCTGGGCCTCGCGCGCGTCGGCGGGCCGCGCACGTTCCGACGGCACGACGATGCCGCGCTTGATCTCCTCGATGATCTCGGCCGGATCCTCGCCCCGTGGGTTGTCCGAGGTGACAATGACGAGATCGCTCAACCGCGCGGCCACCGCGCCCATCAGCGGCCGCTTCGTGCGATCCCGCTCTCCGCCCGCACCGAACACCGTGATGAGGCGCTGCCGGGCGAGCGGGCGCGCCGTCTCCAGCAGGTTCTTCAGCGCGTCGTCGGTGTGCGCGTAGTCAACCACCACGGTGATGTCGTCGGCGGGACCGGAGACGACCTGGAACCGGCCGGGCACGCCCTCGAGCTCCGCGAGCCCGCGCTCGATGGCCGCCGTCGGCAGGTCGCACGCGATCGCCGCGCCGATCGCGGCGAGCACGTTGTACACGTTCGGCCGCCCGACGAGGCGTGACCGCACCTGCACGGCGCCCCTCGGCGTCGCCGCGGCAAAGCTGAGCCCCTGGAGGGAGTCGACAATTGCGGTCGGGTGGATGTCGGCGCGGCGATCGATCGCGTACGTCAGCGAACGCCGGGCGGTTCCAGCCAGCAACGCCCCGCGCGGGTCGTCGAGGTTGATCACGGCGGTCGCCGAGGGCGACAGCATCTCGAACAACCGCCGCTTGGCCGCGAAGTACGAGTCCATGTCGCGGTGGTAGTCGAGGTGGTCGCGCGTCAGGTTCGTGAAGACCCCTGCGGAGAACTCCGTCTCGTCCACCCGGTGCTGCGACAGCGCGTGCGAGGAGACTTCAATGGCCGCCGCCAGGCAGCCCTTCGAGACCATCTCCCGCAGCATGTGCTGGACGTCGACGGCCTCGGGCGTGGTTCGCGTCGCGCTACGCTCCTCGTCGCCCACACGGTAGACCACCGTACCCAGCATGCCGCATCGGATGCCGGCCGCCTCGAAGAGCGCGCTGACGAGATACGCCGTCGTCGTCTTGCCGTTGGTCCCGGTGATTCCGACCACCTGCATCTCGCGGCTCGGATGCTGGTAGAACGCACCGGCGAGCCTCGCCAGTGCGAGGCGCGCATCGGGCACGACGATCCACGGCGCCTGGAGATCGGGAGGCGGAGCACTCTCGCTCACGACGGCCAGCGCGCCCCTCGACAGCGCCTGCACCGCAAAGGCGCTGCCGTCGGACTTCAGGCCCTTCAGCGCGATGAACACCGACCCCGCCGTGACCTTCCTCGAGTCGTACGCGAGGCCCTTGACGGGTCGACCGAGCGCCGAGTCCGGGTCCACGCCGGTGGGCGGTGCGAGATCGCCGAGCGCCTGCAGGAGTTCACCGAGCGTCATGGACGCAACCCCGGGTTGACGTCGCGGTTCGGCTGCCGGCCGAGCCCGAGCTTGCACGAGCCGCCTTGTTCGAGCGGCGTGCCCGGCGACGGGTACTGCTCGAGCACGATGCCGTCGCCGGCAAGGCGCGCGCTCAATCCGAGGCGCGCGAGCACTCGAAGCGCCTCGCGTCCACTCAGACCGCGCAGTTCCGGCAGCACGATCTGGCCGGACGCATCGGCCCCCGGCGGGGGCAGAATGGTGAGCGGCACGGCCGGCCCCGCAACCCTGACGGCGCCGTCCGGATGGCGGACCAGCACCGGGGGAACCGGGTTGATCGTGGGGCAGACGGCCAGATGCCGCAGGGCGTCCTCCGCGATCCGCTTGAACACGGGGGCCGAGACCACTCCACCGTAGTAGCCGTGACCGTGCGGCGAGTCGATGACGACGATAATCGTGAGCACCGGACTTCGCGACGGCACGAAGCCGACGAACGACGAGTTGTAGTCGGTCTTCGAATAGTGCCCGTTGACCAGCTTGCCGGCGGTTCCGGTCTTGCCGGCAACGGTGAAGCCCTCGATGGCCGCCGTCTTGGCCGTGCCGCGCTCCACGACACCTTCCATGATCGACGTGAGTTCAGCCGCCGTCTCCGGCGTCACGGCCCGGCGGATGACCTTCCGCGGGACCACCGCCCGCCTGTTGCCCTCGATCACCGCCCTGAGCACCCGCGGCTGCAACAGTTCACCGCCATTCGCGACGGCGCTCGCCGCGGCTGCCATCTGGAGCGGCGTCACCCCAATCTCGTAGCCCATCGAGACGGATGCCAGCGTGCTGTCGGTCCACTTCGCGGGATCCCAGACGATGCCGGCGTTCTCGCTGGGGAAATCGGGCGAGAGACGCGTCCCGAAACCGTAGCGCCGGACGAACCGACCGAGCCGGTCGGCCCCTATCCGGAAGCCGATCTTCGCCGCGCCGATGTTGCTCGACTTCACGATCACATCGACGAAGGAAAGCACCCAGTGGGGGGTCGTGTCCCTGATGAGCCTGGAGCCGAACGCGTATTGCCCGGCGCCCGTGTCGATCATGTCGCCCGGCGACATCACCTTCTCATCGAGCGCGGCCGAGGCGGTCACGATCTTGAACGTGGAGCCCGGTTCGTAGACGTCCTGCACGGCCCGATTCCGGCGCTCGTCTTCCGGCGCCTTGCCGAACGCGTTCGGGTTGAACGTCGGCTCGTTGGCCATCGCCAGGATTTCGCCGGTCGTGGGATCCATGATCACCACGCTGCCACCCCGGGCGTTGTTCTCCTTGACGCCGATTTGCAGCTCGCGTTCGGCGATGTGCTGCAGGTATTCGTCGATGGTCAACTCGAGCGTCGCACCCGGCACCGGCGGATCGCCCACCCGGCTGAACGTGTGCTGCAGGGCGTCGTTCTGGACGAGCACCATCCCTGATCGCCCCCGGACCGTCCGGTCATACGTCGCCTCGAGACCGCTCAGTCCGTTGCCATCGACGCCGACGTAGCCGAGCAGGTGCGCCGCAAGCTCGCGATTCGGATAGAACCGCCGCGGCTTCGCCATCAGGCCGATCCCCTCGAGCTTCAGAGCGCTGACGCGACGGGCCTGTTCGATCGAGACCTGCCGGCGCACGTACGCGAAGTACGCGGTGTGACGGTCGAGCCGCTTCGTCAGGTCGGCGACCTCCGCAGGTCCGCAGTCACCGAGCGCCTCGCACAGTCGGGCGGCTGTAGCGGCGGGTATCTGCACGTCTGCCGGTACCGCGATGACGGCGTCCCCATCGACGCTGTACGCGAGCAGGCGGCCGTGGCGATCGAGGAACTCTCCCCGCCGCGCGGGCACCTCAATCAGCCGCATCTGCTGGCGCTCGGCCAGCGCCTGGAACTCCTGGTGCTGGTAGACCTGCAGGTCCACGAGGCGGCCGACGATGCCGACCGACCAGAGGGCGAAGATCGCGCCGACGATCAGGAGGCGGGTGCGGACCACGCGTCGCCAGGCGTTCGCAGCGGGCTGTTCGACCATGAGGCACTCCTACCGCTTGGCGACAACCGACGATGGCGGCTGATCGGGCGGCACGACCCGCTCGATCACGATGGCGTTGGTGGGCGTGGGCGCGACGAGATTCAGCTCAGTCGTTGCGAGCTTCTCGATACGGGCGGGGGACCGCAGCGTTTCGATCTCGAGGCGCAGATGGCGCGCCGTGCCCTCCTCTCGCGCCCGCGCCCGCTGCACATCCTCGAGCCGGTAGCCGTGCGAGATCAGACCATATCGCTGCCAGCCGTCGAACAGCGCCGCGACCACCAGCACCAGGCCGATGAGCAGCCAGCGGCGGAACTCACGCTGACGCGCCGGATCCACCTCCAGCCGAATCGGTTGGTTGGGGATCGGCGGATTGACCTCGAAGCCGATCGTGTCGATGGCCCTGCCGTGCATGCCCCGGTCCTTTCGCTCACGCAATCCGTTCGAGTGCCCGCAGCCGCGCGCTGCGCGCCCGCGGGTTCGCCACGACCTCCTCGTCGGTGGGTGGCAGCGGCTTCTTCGTCAGGATTCGGAACGACCCCTGTTCTTGCGTGACCAACCGTCGCAGCGTGTGCTTGACGATCCGGTCTTCCAATGAATGAAAGGCGATCATCGCCAGCCGTCCGTTCGGCGCGAGCCGTTGGCAGGCGTGGCCGATGAACGCGTCGAGTCCTTCGAGTTCCTCGTTCACCCGGATGCGCAGCGCCTGAAACGTGCGCGTGGCCGGATGGATCGGGCTGTATCCGCGGCGCGGGACGGCGCGCCGGACGATCGCGGCCAACTGCCCCGTCGTCGCAACCGGCGCTTCCTGTCTCGCCTCGACTATTGCCCGTGCAATCCGTCGTGAGTACCGCTCCTCGCCGAACTGATAGACGAGGTCGGCGAGTTCCTTCTCCGGCAGCCCGGCAATCAGGTCGGCTGCGGTGATCCCCGACGACCGGTCCATGCGCATGTCGAGGGGCTCGTCGCGTTGAAAGCTGAAGCCCCGGCCTTCGCCGTCGAACTGCAGCGACGAGACACCGAGATCGACGAGGACGCCGTCCACCCGGTCGATGGTGCGCGCGTCGAGCACACGGTTCAGCTCGCGGTAGTCGGCGTGCACGAGAACGACGCGTTCCCCCCAGCGAGCCAGCCGGTCGGACGCCACCGCGAGCGCATCGGCGTCGCGATCGATCCCGACCACGCGCGTGGCGCCGGCTTCGAGCAGCGCGTCCGCATGCCCACCCAGCCCGATCGTGCAGTCGACAAACAGTCCGCCACGAGCCGGTGCGAGAGCCGTCAGCACTTCCGCTCTCATGACCGGCACGTGTCCGGGCATCACGTGTCCTGCGCGGCGCTGCCACGGCGCAGCAGGTCAGCCACCACCCGCATGTCGTCGTCGTTGAACGGCTCCTGCACGAGCTTCGTACGCAGTCGCTCGAGGTTCCAGACTTGCAGATGGTCGTAGTCGCCGACCACATCCACCTCGCCGGTCATCGCCGTCTGCTCGCGCAGGCGCGGATGAACCAGAACGCGTCCCTGGTTGTCGATCTCCGCCGCCTGACCGTAGAAGCTGGTATGCTGGAAGAAGCGGTTGATGGCGGGATCGCGTACGAGCCCTTGCGCCCCGAGGCGGCGCTCGAGTTCGGCCCAGACGGGCATGGGGTAGATGCGGACGCAGTCACCCGCAAAGCTGGTCACGAAGAGCTGGCGCCCGTGCCGTTCCTCGATGAGGGTGAGGAAGTCGCGAGGGATCTTCAGCCGGCTTTTGTCGTCGATCTTCGCCGGGAAGCTGCCCCGAAACATCCGCGTCCTCCACTTGACTCCACCTGAGACCACTCGGATGGTAGAAGACCTGCAGAGCCTTGTCAATCACTAAGAAACAGAGGGGGTTGGCCTTGCGTGCAGCCTCGTCAGATATTCGCCTTTGATTCGCTTTTTCCCGCCGCCAGGGCTCGACTCGGAAGCTACACGCCGCGCGCTCACCGGCCCGCCCGGGCCCCGGATCAACTGCCGGCCGGAACAGGTTGGAGGAGAGCGCGGATGTCCAGGCGGTGACCGTGATAGCATGTCCGTTTGCCATGCTACGCACCGCATTGATCGGATTCCCATCCTCGGGCAAGACGACGCTCTTCCAGCTGATGACGAGCCAGCACGAGGCCCCCAAGGGCGGCCACGGCAAGCTGGAGGCGGTCATCGGCGTCGCGCGGGTACCCGACGCCCGTGTCGCGCGGCTGGCCGAGCTGTACAAACCCAAGAAGACGACACCCGCCACGGTCGAGTTCGCGGATTTGGCGGGTCCAGGTCGCACCGGCGCGCAGGCCCTGCTCGACGTCGCGCCGTACCGGAACGCCGACGCGCTCGTCCACGTGATTCGGGCCTTCCGCGATCCGTCGGTGACGCATCACGCGGAGACGCTCAGTCCGGCCTTTGACGCACAGGCGATGGAAGACGAACTTCTCCTCGCCGATCTCGCGGTGACCGAGAAGCGCCTGGAGCGGATCGAGCGCGACCTCAAGAAGGGCCGGACGCCGGAACTCGAACGCGAGCGTGCCCTGATCCTCCGCTGCAAGAGCTCGCTCGAAGAGGGTTTGCCGCTT
The DNA here is from genome assembly GCA_036504215.1 of Vicinamibacterales bacterium. Lineage (NCBI taxonomy): Bacteria > Pseudomonadati > Acidobacteriota > Vicinamibacteria > Vicinamibacterales > Vicinamibacterales bacterium. Next base: position 60,666 of record DASXVO010000038.1, read on the forward strand.
CGCGGCGTGACGATGACCGACGACGAGCGGAAGCTGCTCCGCGGCTTCCAGTTCCTGTCGGCCAAGCCGTTGCTGCTCGTGATCAACATGGACGAAGCGGATACGAACCTGCTGGCCGACGGCGCCCGGGCCGCGGAGAGCGCCGGCCTCACGGCGTTTCTGTCCCGTGCCGGAACGCGTGCGGTTGCGGTCTGCGCGAAGATCGAACTGGAGATTGCCCAACTCGACGCCGCCGATGCCCGGGCCTTTCTCGCCGACCTCGGCCTGGCCGAGCCTGGCGTCAATCGCGTCATCAGCACCACGTACGACCTGCTCGGCTACATCTCGTTTCTCACCGCCGGGGAGGATGAGTGCCGGGCGTGGTCGATCCCGCGCGGCACGCCGGCCCAGTTGGCGGCCGCCGAGATTCACAGCGACATCGCACGCGGCTTCATCCGCGCCGAAGTCGTGCGCTTCGAACACCTCGTGGCCCGCGGGTCGCTGGCGATCTGCCGGGAGCACGGCGAGGTCCGCCTCGAGGGCAAGGAATACGTCGTCGAGGACGGTGACGTCATCAACTTCCGATTCGCGACCTAGCGATGTCCATCCGCACGGTACTCGTGTGCGAGGCGCAGGTGCCGCTCGTCGAGGGCGGCGCCGAGAGCCTCGTTCGCCAACTCGTGCACCAGCTTCGGCTGCGTGGATACGTGGCCGGCCTCGTGTCGGTGCCGTTCAAGTGGTATCCCAAACAGGAAATCCTGACGCACGCGGCGGCCTGGCGCCTGCTGGATCTGAGTGAGAGCGACGGCCGTCCAATCGACCTGGTGATCGGCACGAAGTTCCCGTCCTATTTCGCGCGCCACCCGAACAAGGTCACCTGGCTCGTTCATCAGTACCGCGCGGTGTACGAGTTGTGCGGGACACCGTACAGCGACATCGAGCTCACCGAACTCGATCTCGGCCTGCGCGAGCGGATCTTCGGTCTCGATCGTGAGATGCTGCTCGAATCGCGGCGTATCTTCACGATCGCAAGAAACACGACCGCCCGGCTGGAGAAATACATCGGCATCTCGGCCCAGCCGCTCTACCATCCACCACGGCTCGCCGACCGTTTGCACGGTGGTCCTTTCGGAGACTACGTGCTCTCGGTCGGTCGGATCCAGGGGATCAAGCGCGTGGACATGGCCGTGCGTGCGATGCGGTTCGTCGACCCGCCGATTCGCCTCGTCGTGGTCGGCGAGGGCACCGAACGATCGAATGTCGAGCGCGTGGCCGGAGAATCGGGCGTGCTCGATCGCGTGCAGTTCCTCGGCAAACAGAGTGACGCGGAGTTGATCGACCTGTACGCCGGCGCCTTGGCAGTCATCTATCCGCCGTTCGACGAAGACTACGGCTACGTCACGCTCGAAGCGTTCCTCAGCGGGAAGCCCGTGATCACCGCCAGCGACTCGGGCGGCGTGCTGGAGTTCGTGGAAGACGGCGTCAACGGATGCGTCTGCGCTCCGGTGGATGAGGAGTTGGCACGCGCGATCAACACGCTCGCGGCCAGCCGTGCCCGCGCGGCGACGCTTGGCGCCGCCGGCCGCGAGCGGGCCGTCACCATCACGTGGGATCATGTGATCGAGGAACTGGTTGGCGGGTAGACCAGGGCTGGGCAGCCAGTCAGGCGGCGGACTCAGACAGCAGGAGAGCCAGTGGCGGCACCACAGCAGACTTCCGTCGTCATTCCCGCATTCAACGAGGCCGCTGGTATCGGCGACGTCGTGGCCGGGCTGCGACGGGAGGCCGAGTGGCACGAGATTCTGGTGATCGACGACGGATCGCGGGACGACACGGCCCGGGTGGCTGCCGACGCCGGCGCTCGCGTGGTTCGTCACCCGTACAACAAGGGAAACGGCGCCTCGGTGAAGAGCGGGATCCGGACGGCAACCGGCGAGTACATCCTGATCATCGACGCGGATGGCCAGCACCAGCCGGCGGACGCGACCCGCCTCGTGTCGCGGCTGGACGAGTACGACCTCGTGATCGGCGCGCGTGCCCACTCGACGCAGGCCACACTCGCCAGGCGCATGGGGAATCATCTGCTCAACGCGCTGGCCAGCTACCTCACGGGCCGGGCGATCCCCGATCTCACGTCGGGTTTCCGCGCCGCCCGGCGCCGGCACCTGCGCGAGTTCCTCCATCTGCTGCCCAACCAGTTCTCGACGCCGACGACCACAACCCTCGCGTTCTTGAAGGCGGGATACAACGTGCAGTTCGAGCCGGTCGAGGCGCGGCCCCGGATCGGACACTCGAAGATTCGGCTGCTCCGCGACGGCGTGAAGTTCCTGCTGATTGTCCTGAAGGTCGTCACGATCTTCAGCCCGTGGCGCATCTTCCTTCCCGTCAGCCTGGCGGCCTTCTTCCTGGGCGGCGCGTACGCGGTGTGGACTGTCGCCACGCAATCGCACGTCACCAACTCCTCGGTGCTGCTGATCACGCTCGGCGTCATCGTGTTTCTGATGGGGCTGGTCTCCGAGCAGATCGCCTCGCTGCACTTCGAAAGACGGGAATAGCAGGGGTTCCGGCGGTCGCGCAGAATGGCCCGATGCATCTGCTTGCCCTTCAAGTGACGCCCGTGCTATGGTTTAGCGCCTTCGTACCATGTCGTCTCCACTCGAGAACACGCCTGTCGGGCTGACGGTCTTCTTTCCCGCCTACAACGACAGCGGCACCATCGCAAGCCTGGTGATCGCTGCCGTGCAGACGGCCGCCCGACTCACGCCCGATTTCGAGGTGCTGGTCATCAACGACGGCAGCACCGATGCCACCGCCGAGATCATCGACGAGTTGGCGCGGCTCTACCCGCAGGTCCGGGCGATTCACCATGACCGCAACCGCGGGTACGGCGGGGCGCTGCGGACCGGGTTCGGGTCGGCGACGAAGGATTTGATCTTCTACACCGACGGGGACGCACAGTACGACCCCCGCGAAATGGCCCGGCTCTGGGAGAGGATGTCGGATTCGGTGGATCTCGTGAACGGCTACAAGATCAGCCGATCCGACCCCCTGCACCGGATCCTCATCGGCCGGTGCTACCACTATACGGTCAAGCTGCTGTTCGGGCTGCGCGTGCGGGACGTGGACTGTGACTTCAGGCTGATGCGACGCACCATCTTCGAGCGCGTCCACCTCGAGAAGTCGAGCGGGGTGATTTGCCTCGAGATGATGAAGAAGATCACCGACGCGGGCTTCCGCGTCGTCGAGGTCCCGGTGCACCACTACCACCGCGCGTACGGCAAGTCACAGTTCTTCAACTTCGGCCGCATCGCACGCACGGCAGTCGATGTCTTCCGGCTCTGGTGGGCGCTCGTCGTCCAGCACCGAACAGGCCAATGACCGTGACCGAAGACTACCGATCCTTCTACCGCCACCGCAAGGTGATGATCACCGGCGGTCTCGGATTCATCGGCAGCAACCTCGCCCGGCAACTCGTGGAATGCGGGGCACAGGTGCTGCTCGTGGACTCGATGATCGCGGACTACGGCGGGAACTTCTTCAACATTCGAGGCATCGAGGATCGGATCCGAGTCAACGTCGCCGACGTTCGGCAGCAGAGCACGATGGACTATCTGGTCCGCGATCGCGCGGTGATCTTCAACCTCGCGGGCCAGGTGAGCCACATCGACAGCATGCTGGATCCCTACACGGATCTGGAGATCAACTGCCGGAGCCAGCTGTCGATCCTCGAGGCGTGCCGGCGACACAATCCCGATGTCCGCGTCGTCTTCGCCGGAACGCGCCAGGTCTACGGCAAGCCCGACTCCCTGCCCGTCACCGAGCGCCATCTCGTGCGGCCGACCGATGTCAACGGCATCAACAAGGCCGCAGGCGAGAACTACCACCTGCTCTATCACCACGTGTTCGGCATCCGCGCCTGCTCCCTTCGTCTCACCAACGTCTACGGTCCACGTCAGCTCGTGAAACACAATCGCCAGGGCTTCATCGGCTGGTTCATCCGGACCGCCGTAGAGGATGGCGAAATCCAGATCTACGGTGACGGCTCGCAGTTGCGCGACTTCGTCTACGTGGACGACGCCGCGGATGCCTTCCTGCGGGCGGGCGCGTCGGAGGCGTGCAATGGCGAGGCATTCAACGTCGGCGGCCAGACACCTGTCAGCCATCGCGATCTCGTCGCGATGCTCCTGGAAGTCGCCGGAACGGGGCGCGTGAGATATGTAGAGTGGCCGGCCGAAAAGAAGGCGATCGACATTGGCAATTTCTACGCCGATTCGAGCAAGTTCAGGGCGGCGGTGGGATGGGAACCGCGGGTATCGTTCCGCGAAGGCCTCGAGCGTACGGTCGCGTTCTACCGCCAGCACCTCACCCACTACCTGAATCCCGTGCTCGAGGACCTGGCGGGAAGCCTATGACGGTCGCACGCATCCCCTTCATGAGTCTTCGCCTCGGTGAAGATGCCACGGCGGTGGACGCGGCCATCCGGCGCGTCGTCGATCGTGGGTGGTTCGTCCTCGGGCCAGAAGTCGACGCCTTCGAGCACGCGTTCGCCCAGGCATCGGGCGCGGCGCACGCGGTGGGCGTTGGCACCGGCACGGATGCCATCGCGCTGATCCTGCGGGCGCTCGGGATCGGGCGCGGCGACGAGGTCATCACCGCTCCTCTGTCGGCCGCCTACACGGCGCTCGCGGTGATGATGGCGGGCGCGAGACCGGTCTTCGCGGATCTCGATGCCGACCGGCTCACGCTCGATCCGGCGGCCGTCCGCGCCGCCATCGGGCCAGACACGGCGGCCATCCTGCCGGTGCACCTCTACGGCCAGCCGGCCGCGATGCGCGAGTTGTCCGCCATCGCGACGCGCCACAACCTGGCGATGGTCGAGGACTGCTGCCAGGCGCACCTCGCCACGCACGAGGGCCGCCCGGTGGGTTCGTACAGCGCCGCGGCGGCCTACAGCTTCTACCCGACCAAGAACCTCGGTGCCCTCGGCGACGGCGGCGCAATCACGACCGGCGACGCACAACTGTCCGACCGGCTGAAACGGCTGCGAAACGGGGGGCAGACCGATCGCTATCACCACGCGGAAGCGGGCCTCAACACGCGCCTGGACGAGATTCAGGCCGCCGTACTGGCCGCACGGCTGGCCTTTCTTCCGGCGTGGACCGCGCGCCGGCGCGCGCTCGCCGCGGTCTATCGGCGAGAACTGGCCGGCGCAGATGTCGTGGTGCCGCCCGAATTGGACGCAGGCCACGTCTATCACCTGTTCACCGTCCGCTCCGCGCGGCGCGATGTCCTCATGACCCGGCTGGCGGATCGTGGCATCGAGACGCTCATCCACTACCCGGTGCCGATCCCGCGTCAGCCGGCGCTCGCCTCGGAATCACCAGCGGTGTGCCCGGTGGCCGACCGCGTCTGCGACGAGATCCTGTCGCTCCCCCTCTACCCGGCAATGACCGATGCCCAGGCCGCGGACGTCGCACGCGCAGTCGGTGAGACGGGCCGTGAACCGACCGCATCACGGACCTGAAACCCGAGCAGGAGACGATGCCTGTCCGGTATGATGAGTGGGTCCAGCGGCACGTACGTTCACCCCGCGAGCGGAGGAACCGTCAACCATGCGCGCACTGATCACGGGTGGGGCCGGATTCATCGGGTCACACCTCGCCGAGCGACTTCTCTCCCAGGGACACGGGGTCTTCGTCCTCGACGATCTATCCACCGGATCGATTGACAATATCGTCCACCTGAAAAGTCATTCGGCGTTCCACTACACGATCGATTCGGTCATCAATGAACCGGTCCTCGCCGAACTGATCGACCGCGTGGACGTCGTGTACCACCTCGCGGCCGCCGTCGGGGTGAAACTGATCGTCGAACAGCCGGTTCACACGATCGAGACGAACGTCAAGGGAACGGAGATCGTCCTCACCCACGCAAACAAGAAGAAGAAGCTCGTGCTGATCGCCTCCACCTCGGAGGTCTACGGCAAGAACGCCAACGTGCCGTTCAGCGAGGACGCCGATCTCGTTCTCGGGCCGACGATGAAGCACCGGTGGGCGTATGCGTGCAGCAAGGCGATCGACGAGTTCCTGGCGCTGGCCTACTGGAAGGAGAAGAAGCTCCCTGTCATCATCGTCCGCCTCTTCAACACCGTCGGACCGCGCCAGACCGGCCAGTACGGAATGGTCATACCGAACTTCGTTCGCCAGGCGCTCGCCGGACGGCCCATCACGGTGTTCGGGGACGGTACCCAGTCGAGGAGCTTCACGTACGTCGGCGACGTCGTGGAGGCGCTCGTGGGCCTGGTCGTCGAACCGCGGGCCATCGGGAAGGTGTTCAACGTCGGCAACACGTACGAGATAACGATCCGGGATCTGGCTGAACGGGTGAAGGCGCTGACCGGAAGCGCGTCTCCCATCGTGACGATTCCGTATGACGAGGCGTACGAGGAAGGCTTCGAGGACATGCCCCGGCGCGTCCCGGACATCACCCGCCTGCACGACCTCATCGGGTACGAGCCGAAGGTCCAGCTCGACGAGGTGCTGGCGCGGGTGATCGACTACTTCCAGCAGGCGTAGCAGGACGCTCAAACGGCCGTCCTGGACGGGAAGCGCGCCACCGGAGCCGCGGATTGGAGGAGGGTGAAACCGGCCGCATTCCGTGCGGACTTGGTGCACTCCCCGGCCGGCGCTATACTGACGTACGCAAGGCTGGCTCCCATGAACATCTTCCTCAGGATCTCGGCGACGTGTTGCATGCTCACGCTGGCAGCGGCGGCGTCTGCCGGTCAGGTCAAGCTGGAAATTCGGGAAGGTCTGGTGACGCTCGACGCGAAGGATGCGTCCATCCGAGAGGTTCTGGCCGAGTGGGGCCGGGTCGGGCAGACGCGCATCGTGAACGCCGAACGGGCGCCCGGAACGCCGATGACCCTGCAGCTGAGCGGCGTGCCCGAACGGGCGGCGCTCGAGGTGCTGCTGCGGACGGCAGCAGGCTACGTGGCTGCCCCTCGTACCGTGGCGCAGTCCACCGGCTCGGTCTTCGATCGGATCATCGTCATGCCGGGCAGCCGGCCGGCCGTCGGGACGCCTGCCACGACAGCGGCACCCGCGAGGCCTTCGGCCGCCAATCAGCTGCCGGCCTGGGGCGGCCGTGACCGGATGCAGCCGCCTCCGATCATCGTGGACGACCCGGACGAACCAACGGTGAACCCGCAGCCACAACAGCCGATGGCGGCGCAGCCCGGTATGCTGACCGGGCCTGCCCCCTACCAGATGCCGCAAGGTGGCCAGACCGGTCCGCCATTTGCCACGCCCAACGCCAGCCCGTACGGCCAGACGCCGTACCCCCCGCCGCCCGTTTCTCAGCCCGCCACACGTCCCGGGATGCCCACGACACCGGTTCGGCCCGGAGGTCCGGGAGGACCCGGGGGCGGGCCCGGCGATCCGGGTCAGGGCGGCGTTTAGCCCGGCCATGGCCGACATCGTCCGCTTTCGTCCCGACGACCGCCGCGCAGTCGACACACTCTACCGACGCATCTTCGGCTACGACGCGGCCAACGCCAGCCAGCTTCGGTGGCGGTGGCAGTACGAGCAGAACCCCAACAACCCGCCGGACGGCGCGCAAATCTGGCTGGCCCGCGAGGGTCCGACCGTCATCGGACAGTACGCCACCATGCCGGTGCGTCTCACCGTCGTCGGATCGGAGATTACCGGATCGTGGGGCATGGATGTCATGGTCGCACCGGAGCGACAGCGCCAGGGCATCGGCGAGGTGTTGTTCAGGACCTGGGATCGACAGGTCGGCGCCTCGCTCGGTCTCGGGCTGTCCGTCTCGTCGCAAGGTCTCTTCCGAAAACTGAAGTGGCCGGATATCGAGCCCGTGCCGTGCCTGGCCAAGCCGCTCACGCGCCGTGCGTTTCGCCGGGCGTCGTGGCCGATGCCGCTCAACCGGCTGGTGTCCGCGCTGACCTTCCCGTACGTGCGGTTCGTATCGCGCACCAAACCCCTTCACGCGCAGATCGAGCCCATCCGCCACTTCGACGACCGCTTCACCGAGCTGTGGGGCCGGGTTGCCCGCTCGTTCGACCTGGCTGTCGTGCGCGACGCCGCCTATCTGAACTGGAAGTTCATCGAACCGCCGCATGTCCGGTATTCGGTCGTCGCGCTCAAACGGGACGAGACCGTCGGTGGATACGCCGTGTACCGCCACGTGCAGGAAGCGCGGAGCCGGGTGACGATCCTCGTGGACTTCCTCGTCGACCCGTCGGACGTACTCGGGCTGGAAACGCTGCTGCGATGGGTGGATCGCGAGGCGCGCGCCGCGGATTCCGACAAGATCCGCGTGTTCGCGATGCACGAGGGCTACAGGCGGACGCTGAAGCGCGCAGGGTATTTCGACGTGAAGGCCTCGCTTCCGTTCACGGCCAAGGTGAATGCCGTGCCGGTGCCGACGTCCTTCTACGAGCGCACGGACCGGTGGCACGTCACTCTGGGCGACTCCGACCAGGACCGGTATTCAGGCCGGCGGTTGGCAGCCGTGGAGGAATTCGCATGTCGCTGATCGAAGACCTGACTCGGGCGATCGCCGAATCGATGAAGGCCAGGGACCAGGCCCGGCTGTCACCCCTGCGGATGCTGAAGGCCGCGCTGATGAACCGCGAAGTCGAGCGGGGAGGAGCGCTGACGGACGTCGAGGAGCGCCAGGTCGTCTCGACACTGGCCAAGCAGCGCCGCGAGTCGATTGAGCAGTTTGCCAAGGGCGGGCGTCAGGACTTGGTGGACAAGGAGACGGCTGAACTCTCGGTTCTCGAATCCTACCTCCCGCCGGCGCTTGCCCCGGAGGACCTCGACCGGTTCGTCTCCGAGGCGATTGCGGAGACCGGAGCCGCTTCACCCAAGGACATGGGTCGTGTGATGAAGGCCGTGATGGCGAAGCTGGCGGGGGCGACAGTCGACGGAAGAACCGTGAACGAGTTGGTCCGCCGGCGACTGGCCGGCTGACGCCTGCCCCGGTCCACGACATCAGACATGACGCTGACAGCTCTCACGGTGACGAAGGTCCTGCCTCGACGTCTCTGGTGGTGGGGCCGTGTGTTGCTACTCGTCGCGCTGGCTACGTTCTATGTGGCTGGCGCCACCGAACACGCGCGCACGGTCAACGACTTCAAGGCCCGTGCCGACCAGTCCGCCTACCTCTGGGATGCGGGACACGTCTACGACAATTGGCATGGCCGTACCCCGGAGATGCTCATCGGCCAGCGGATGCGGATGACCGTGTATCCCGCGTTCCTGGCTCTGTTCTACGTTCCCGGGCGCGATCCGCAGGAATTCTTCGACGTGGCGAAGACCTGGAACATCAGACTGTCGGTGGTGCTGCTCGCGGTGCTGGCGGTGGTGTTCGCCCGGTCTTTGCCGCCACTGCTCTCGATGAACCTCACGCTCATCGTGGCCTTCGGCTACTTCGTGTTCAGGGCGGGATACTCGCAGCCGGAGTTGCTGTTCTACTTCCTGTTCTTCCTGGCGTTCCTCGGTGCCTGGCACCTGCTCGTCGGCCGCGACCCCGTCCGGGACGTGTGGCTTGGCGCGATCACCGGCGTGCTGGCGGGCCTCGCGCACCTGACGAAGGGAGTCGTGCCACCGTTCATGGTACTGCTCGCCGCAGCCCTCGCACTCAAGGCGGTGGCGCGGTTTGCGCGCAGCCCCGAGCAGCCGGCTGGCGCCCGGGTGCGCCGACTGGCGTGGCGGTTGGCGTCTGTCGGCATGATGGCGCTGTGCTTCCTTGCCGTGGTCTACCCATATATCTCGAACAGCAAGCGCGTGTTCGGCGAGTACTTCTTCAATGTCAACACCGCCTACTACATCTGGTACGACAACGGCGCCGATGCCCGCGGGGCCATACTCCCGCACACCGACCCGGAAGGGCGCATCGACATTCCCCGAAGCCAACTGCCGAAGATAAGGCAGTACTGGAGACACCACACGCTGGGGCAAATCGCTGGGCGCCTGGCGAACGGGTTCCAGGACATGCTCGTCCGCTCCTACCGGACGTTCTGGTACCTGAAGTACGTAACGCTCTACCTCTGCCTGGGAGCGCTGCTCATCGGGTTCAACCGTCGGGCTTTTGCGCAACTGGTGAGGCAGCATGCCGTCCTTGCGGTGTTCCTGGTGGTGTACGCGGCCGTCTATTCCACCTCGATCGCGTTGTTTTGCGTGACCTCCGACACGGGAACGACGAGGTTTCTGGAGGCGCATCTCGCTCCCCTCCTGTTCGTGCTGTCGTGTCTGTTCGACCGTGCACCGTTCTCGGAGACCCGTTGGAACATATCCGGACTGACGACCACGGTCACCCACATCCACGCGTTGGTGTTCGTGACGCTGATGCTGGACGTGGTCTTCACCATCTGGCCCAGGCTGATGACCACCTACGGGGGCTTCTGACGGCGAACGAACTTTTTCCGGAATGCGGCCGTCTAACTGAATAACGAGAGCCAAAAGCCTCTGTTCCATCCTCCATGGGGGTCCCTCTGAGCCGGGGACCCCTGCCTTTTCTTCGAAGGGCGGCGATGCCGCCCTTTCGCCGTTTCTGGGGGTTCGCCAAAAACCCCTGTGTTAACCTGACCTCGGATGGACGTTCTCCCCACTGCGCCGGTTCCGACCACCGACGGGACACCGCCTGTGACTGCAGAAGTTCGCGGTGCGGGCGCCGCCCGACTGGCGCGCTCGGCCGGTCTCGTCGGTGCGGCGACGATGTCGAGCCGGGTGCTCGGGATGGTTCGCGATCAAACGCTGGCGTATTATTTCGGCGCCAGCCACGAAATGGACGCCTACAACGTGGCGTTCCGCATCCCGAACCTCCTGCGCGACCTCTTCGCTGAAGGGGCGATGAGCTCAGCGTTCGTGCCGACCTTCACCCGACTGCTCACCCTGAAGGACAGGGCGGCCGCGTGGCGCCTCGGGAACCTCGTCCTCAACGGCCTCCTGCTCGTGACCGCTGCCTTCGTCGGCGCGGGCATGGTGTTCGTGTGGCCGATCGTCCGGTTCGCCGCGTCCGACTACGGTTCGGTGCCCGGCAAGCTCGAGCTTGCCGTCTCGCTCGCCCAGATCATGTTCCCGTTCCTCATCCTGGTGGCGCTGGCCGCCGCCTGCATGGGGATGCTCAACTCCGTGCGCCGTTTCTTCGTGCCCGCGATCTCGCCGGCGATGTTCAACGTCGGCACCATCCTCACCATGGTCGTGCTGATCCCGATCCTCCGCGCGCAGGGGATCCGCCCGATCTTCGCCGTGGCCATTGGGACGCTCGTGGGCGGAATCGGACAGGTGGTCGTGCAGTGGCCGCTGCTCCGCCGGGAGGGTTTCCGGTACCGCCCGATCGTCAGTTTCCGCGATCCGCACGTGCGCGAAGTCCTGGCACTGATGGCTCCGGGCACCATCGGCCTTGCTGCCGTCCAGATCAACGTCCTCATCAACACCATGCTGGCGACGAGCCAGGGCGAGGGCGCGGTCTCGTTCCTCAGCTACGCGTTCCGCCTGATGTACCTGCCCATCGGCCTGTTCGGCCTGTCGATTGCCACCGCGGCACTCCCGTCCTTGTCGCGCCACGCGGCGCGCGAGGATCGGGACGCGATGCGCCGGACGCTGTCGAGCGGGCTGCGGATGATGCTGATGTTGAACGTGCCGGCGACCGTCGGGCTTGTTGTCCTGGCCCGGCCGATTGTCGCGCTACTGTTCGAGCGTGGCTCCTTCACGGCCGTCGCCACCGCGGGTACGGTATCGGCGCTCATCTGTTACGCCCCGGGGCTGCTCGGGTACTCGGCCGTCAAGATCTGCGTGCCGACGTTCTACACGCTGCGCGACAGCCGAACCCCAGTAGCCGTGAGCATGATCACCGTGGCGGTCAACGTGGCGCTGAGCCTGCTCCTGGTCGGGCCGTTTGGCTATCGCGGGCTGGCGTTCGGGACGGCCCTGGCCTCCCTCTTCAGCGCGGCCACGCTCCTCTGGCTCCTCCGTCGTCGGCTCGATGGAATCGACGGTCGCCGACTGGCAACGGCCTCGATCAAGGTCGGAGTCGCGTCACTCGGAATGGCCGCGGCGGTCTGGGCGACCGAGCGTGGACTGGGCAGCTTCGCGCCTGGCCCTTCGTTGGCGGCGCAACTGGTCCGTGTGGGCGGTGCGATTGCCGCCGGGATCGTCGCGCTGGCCGGGGCGGCGCGCCTGCTCCGCATCGCCGAGTTCAACGAGGCGGCGCGGACGGTGTCGGCTCGGATCTTCAGACCTGCCGGCGCCAGCTCATGATCTCTCCCGGAGCGATTCTCTCGCCATCTCGCCAGGAGAGATTTTCTCGGTACGCGGGCGGCGGCCAGGGGCGGCTATGGTACGATCACTTGGGATCGGGTTCTGATTGAAACGCGCGGGCCGTAGGCTTGCGGCCAGCCTGAGTACAGGGCTCATGCGGCGATATCCTTCTCCTCCACGCGGCTCGGTGTCATTCGCCTTCGGTCCGGGTCCGATGACGCCGGTGGTCAGGGCCCTGATCTGGACGAACGCGGCACTGTTCGTCATCTCGTGGCTCGTGCCCGCCATCGTCCTCTTCCTTGGCCTGCAGCCGGACGCGGTCTACTCGCGACTGTTCGTCTGGCAGCCGGTCACGTACATGTTCCTGCACGCGGGTTTCTTTCACATCCTGTTCAACATGCTCGCGCTGTGGATGTTCGGCGTCGAGCTCGAGCGGATGTGGGGCACGACGTTCTTCCTCAAGTACTACTTCGTCACCGGCGTGGGCGCCGCGGTGACCACGATGCTTCTGGCGCTGGTGCCCGGCGAGGTCGGCGCCGCCATGCGCTACTCGCTGACCGTGGGAGCGTCGGGCGCCATCTACGGCCTGCTGCTCGCCTATGCTCTGGCCTTCCCGGACCGCCCGATCTACATGTGGATGGTGTTCCCGATTCCCGCCAGGTACTTCGTCCTCATCATGGGTGCAATTGCGTTCCTGTCGTCGGTGGGAGGCAACCAGGGTGGGGTGGCGAACACGGCACATCTCGGCGGGCTGGTGTTCGGCTACCTGTATCTGCGGGTGTGGCGCTCGCGGCCTCTGGACGAACTGAAATATCGCTACGTCAAGTGGAGGATGAACCGGCTGCGGCGCAAGTTCAGCGTCTACAGCGGCGGCCGCAACGACTGGGATCGGAAGGTTCACTGACCGTTGGTGTCGATCATCCACTCGGCCCGCACGGGGCTGAAGACGTCGAGTTCGAGCGTGTCGTCCAGGGCTTCTGCCTGATGATCGACATTCGAGGGGATGTGGAGCACCTCTCCCTCCCGCACGGTGAGTTCCTCGCCCCCAATCATCACCCGCAGCGCACCCTGGAGCACGTAGGTCATCTGCTCGCCCTCGTGGTGATGCATTGGCACCAGCGCGCCGCGCTTGAGGTACACGTGCGCGAGCATGAGCCGATCGCCCGGGATGATCTTCCGCGAGATCATCTCGGTCATCTTCTCGAGTGAGATTTCGTCCCAGCGATGCAGGCGAGAGGGCAGCGTCATCGTGGAGGGCTCTCTGTCGTGTTCGCGTGTGGTCGATTATACAACGGGGCCCCGATGCTATAATGAAAACACTCAGCGATCAGCACAGTTTCGTCCCGTCTCCGGACCGGTTCGCGCGGAAACTCGCACGCTGACCCGGGTTCCCCGAACGATCACACGCGCGGGGGAGCAGCGCCAGTCGCATCATGGAAGCACCAACGACGGTCAACGGGGTGGCGGGCCAGGTTGGGGCTTCCTCGGGCCCCGGACATCACGGGCTCGACGGCGGCGACCTGCTGCGGGCCTACCGGTGGATGCTCCTGTCGCGAAAGATCGACGACAAGGAGATCCAGCTGAAGAATCAGAGCCGGATCTTCTTTCAAATCAGCGGCGCCGGACACGAAGCGATTCTCGTCGCCGCGGGTCGTGCGCTCCGCCCCGGGTACGACTGGTTCTATCCCTATTACCGCGACCGGGCGCTGTGTCTCGTGCTGGGCGTCACGCCGTACGAGATGCTGCTCGAAGCCGTTGGCGCCAGGGACGACCCGGCATCGGGCGGCCGCCAGATGCCGTCCCACTGGGGCCACAAGCGCTGGAACATCGTGTCGCAGGGCAGCCCGACGGGTACCCAGTGCCTGCAGGGAGTCGGATGCGCCGAGGCCGGTCGGCTGTACCAGCGGCTCACGGACATTTCCGACCGCGAGTCGTGCTTCCGCGCTGACGAAGTCGTCTACGTCTCGTCCGGTGAGGGTGCGACGGCGGAGGGCGAGTTCTGGGAATCGCTCAACACCGCGTGCGGCAAACGACTGCCGGTCGTCTATCTCATCGAGGACAACGGCTACGCGATCTCGGTCCCCGTGGAGGTGCAGACGCCAGGGGGCGATATCTCGAGGATCGTCACCTCGTTCCCGAATCTCCACGTCGTCACGACGGACGGCACGGACTTCCCCGCCAGCTGCCACGCGATGAACGATGCGGTCGCCTACGCGCGTGAGCGGCGCGGCCCCGCACTGGTTCACGCGCACGTCACCCGGCCGTACTCCCATTCCCTGTCGGACGATGAACGGCTCTACAAGACGCCGGCTGAACGCGAAGCCGAGGCGGAGAAGGATCCGATCCGTCGGCTGCAGCGGGTGCTGCTGCGCGAGGGCCTCGCCAGCACCGCCGACCTCGACCACCTGGCCGCAAGCCTCGATCGCGAGGTCGACGAAGCGGCCGCACGGGCCCTGCAGGCAGAGAGACCAGCGCCGGACACCGCGACCCTCTGGGTGTTCTCGCCCGACGTCGATCCCACCGGCCCCGCGTTCTGTGGTCCGGCGCAACCGACGGGGAAGCCGGACACGATGGTGGCCGCCATCAACCGGACGCTCCGCTCGGAGATGGCGCGCAACCCGCGGATCGTGATGTTCGGCGAGGACGTTGCCGATGCCACGCGTGAAGAGGCGTTGTCGGCGGTGCAGGGCAAGGGTGGTGTCTTCAAGGTCACGCACGGCCTGCAGCGCGCGTTTGGCAGCACCCGGGTGTTCAACTCGCCACTGGCGGAGGCGAACATCATTGGGCGCGCCGTCGGCATGGCCACGCGCGGCATCAAGCCGGTGGTCGAGATCCAGTTCTTCGACTACATCTGGCCCGCGATGATGCAGCTGCGCGACGAGATGGCGATGCTGCGGTACCGCTCGGGCAACACCTTTTCCTGCCCGATGGTGGTGCGCGTGCCGATCGGCGGCTACCTGCGCGGCGGCGCACCCTATCACAGTCAATCGGGGGAGAGCATCTTCGCCCACTGCCCCGGCATCCGGATTGCCTTCCCGTCCAACGCCGTCGATGCGGCTGGACTCCTGCGCACCGCCATCCGCTGCGACGATCCGGTGCTGTACTTCGAGCACAAGCACCTGTACCGTCAGACCTACAACAAGGGCGAGTACCCCGGCGACGATTTCACGATTCCCTTCGGCAATGGGGCACTGGTGCGCGACGGCGCTGATCTCGTGGTCGTCACGTGGGGCGCGCTGGTGCAGCGCACGCTGCTCGCCGCACAGCAGGCGGAGAAGGACGGCATCAGCGTCGCGGTATTCGATCTGCGGACCATCGTTCCGTACGATTGGCCCGGCATCGCGGAACTCGTGAAGCGGACGAATCGTGTGATCATCGCGCACGAGGATCAGTTGACGTGCGGGTTCGGCGCCGAGATTGCGGCGAGGGTGGCCGGCGAACTCTTCGAGTATCTCGACGCCCCGGTTCGTCGCGTCGCATCGCTCGACACGCCCGTTGCCTACTGCCCGGACCTCGAAGAGGTGATCCTGCCGCAGAGCGCTGACATCCTGAAGGCAATCCGAGAGACCGCGGAGTACTGACGACAATCATGTGTCACCACTCCGATTCCGGTGTCACACTATCGTCCGTATGACCCGCCGGTCGTTTCTCCTCGCCTTCAGCGCCCTCGGCGCACCGATCGTTGCCGGATCGGCATCCGCTCGACAGCGCGGCGCGAGCCCGAAGGTGGCTGCTGATGGCCGCGTTCTCGTCCTTCGTTCGATCGGCGGCATTCCACCCGAGATCGTTGGCAACTTCCGCGACCCGCTCGCGTTTCAGCAGGCGGCTTCAGGGCAGTTCTTCGTCTTCGATCGGCAGGGCCACACGGTCTACGGGATCGACCGGGAGATGTCCGGGTCGTGGCCGGTGGTCAGGATCGGCGGCGAGGCTGGCCGCATCCTCGAGCCGACGGCATTCGCGCTCGCGCCCAACGGCACGTTTGTCGTCGCCGACCGTCCGGGGGCGCTGGAGCGCATACAGGTCTTCGGATCGGGCGGCGCGCTGCTGGGTGGCTTCACGCTGCCTGGTCGAGCCGTGGCGACGGTCACGCTCGGAGGCGTGGTTTTCAACGGTATTGGATCGCTGCAGTACGGTGGCCGGTCCGTATTCCTCAGCCAGCCCGAGTCCGGGGCGCTGGTTGCAGAGTATGCGCTGAACGGCGCCGTACAGCGAACGTTCGGCGTGCCTCGCGCGACCGGACACGAGGCGGATCGGGACCTGCATTGCGCCCTCAACACAGGCCTGCCACTGCTCAACCCGCGGGGCGGCTTCTACTTTGTCTTCCAGGGCGGGCGCCCGCTCTTTCGCAAGCTGGACGACGCCGGCAATGTCGTGTTCGAGCGACACATCGAGGGCCCCGAGATCGACGCGGTCATCAACAACCTGCCGACGACGTGGCCTCGGCGCAAGGTGGCGGGCGTCGATCGCGAACTGCCGATGGTGAGACCGGTCGTCCGGGCCGCAGCCGTCGATCGGCTGGGACGCCTCTGGATCGTGTTCGCCAGCGTCCCGTATCTTCACGTGTACGATGTCAACGGCGAGAAGGTGCGGGTGGTGCAACTGCAGGCCACCGGCGTCTTGACACCGACCGGACTCTTCTTCGCGCCCGACGGGCACTTGCTGGTAACGCCAGGCTGCTACATCTTCGACCCACGCCCGGCGTGAACTCCAGGAGAGACGTATGAGCGACGCGGTCAACGGCAAGGTAGAGGCAGCTCTCGGACGCTTTGCAGAAGGATACTCGTGCTCGCAGGCCGTGCTGACCGCCTTCGTCCCGGGGTTCGGCCTCGAGGCGGACCGAGCCCTGCGCCTCGCATCGGCCTTCGGCGGCGGCATCGCCCGGAACGGCGAGATGTGCGGCGCGGTGACCGGAGCGCTGATGGCCCTTGGTCTGGCGCGTGGAAAGGCCGACAACGAAGAGCCGTCGAAAGCGGCGCTCTACAGCCTGGCAAACGACTTCCTGACCCGTTTCCGCGAACAGCATGGATCGGTGCAGTGCCGAGACCTGATCGGCTGTTCCATCGGAACCCCCGAGGGACTCCAGGCCGCCCGCGATCGCAACGTGTTCAAGGACGTGTGCCCACGACTGGTCGGCGACGCCGCCCGGATCCTCTCGGCGCTCCTCGAGGAACCTCCGGCAGGAGGCTGAGTCACCTGCCCCGATCCGAAGACCGGGTACGGAGGCAACCAACAACGGGAAAGGAAACGCGAAGGAAGGGCAGGCAGACGCGCGTGCGGGGTGAGAATCGGGAGTCTGGCGGACCCCCAATTCTCACGTCTCGCTTCTCAATTCTCGCTTCTCGATTCTGGCTCCGGCCTTCGTCCGCCCGCGCCCTATACGGGGAACGGCTTGACGAAGAACAGGATCAGCGCGACGAGCAGCACGTAGATCACGAGGGACTCGATGAGCACGAGCCCCAGGATCAACGCAAACCGGATGTCACCGGTTGCGCTGGGGTTGCGCGCGATCGCCTCGGCAGCCGCGCTCAAGCCCTTCGACTGGCCAAAGGCACCGGCCGCCGCCGCGATGGCCAGGGCGAACCCGGCCGTGATGATCGACCACTTCGCCACCTCGCTGCCCCCAGCCGCCGCAGCGGACCCCTGGGCGAACAGCGGCGCAACCATGCCCGCGGCCACGAACAACACCGTCAGCGACAGCACCAGCGATTTACGCACGATAGACGCCTCCTCAGAGATTCAGCAAGGCCGCGACCTTGCGCCAACGAACCGATGATCCGCAGGGTCCGGGCCCTGCCACCCACTCACCCTCAAGCCGTCCCGAGCTCCGTCGCGTGCCCGTCGCCGTGCGCACCGTGGCCGTCCGGCCCATGGTCCACGACCACCGCACCCGCCAGATAGATCGTCGTGAGCATCGCGAAGATGTAGGCCTGCAGCGTCGCGGTAATCAGCCCGAGGAACATCATGGGCAGCGGCGCCACGAACGGGACGATGCTGAAGAGGATCAGGATGACCAGATCTTCGCCGAAGATGTTGCCGAACAACCGGACGGAGAGCGACAGCACGCGCGACAGGTGACTGATCAACTCGACGGGCAGGTAGATCGGCGCGATCCAGATCGGCGCCCCGGCCGGCGCGAGGAAGTGCTTCATGTACCCGAGGATCCCCTGCTCCTTGAAGCCGTGGAACTGGTAGTAGACGAACACCGTCAGCGCGCAGCCGAGCGTGACGTTGATGTTGCTCGTCGGCGACTTCAGCCCGGGCACGAGCCCCATGAGATTGCCCACGAGGATGAAGATGAACATCGTCCCCACGAGGGTCGTATAGCTGCGGCCCTTCGGCCCGATGTACTCGTCCATCATCCCGTTGAGGAACCCGACCACGTCTTCCAGCAGAATCTGCAGTTTCCCAGGATTCTCGACGCTGAGGCGCGAGCGGATGAACAGGCAGAGCACCGACAGAACGACGAGGATCAGCAGGCACATCACCAGGAAGTCGGGAATGACTTCCTGGCCCGGCTCGAAGTGGTAGCCGAGCGGTCGCAGTGCGGCGGCCACGAGTGGGCCGAGCAGCGCGTTCACGAACTGCACGATCCAGAGCGAGTGCTCGAGCTTCTCCATGATCCTACCGGATGGTGGATGACGCCAGGACCCTAGCCGCCATCCTTCATCCTTCCGCCTTCATCCTTCTGAGCGTAGCCATGTTCCCGGTTGGAGGGCGCCCGGGACAGTCGGACCACCTGCGCCGCCGCAGCCAGAAACGGCGACGTGGCCCCGGCCACCAGACCGACCGGGTGCAGGCGGAAACACGTCAGCATAGCGTACGCCCCAACAGCCAGTAAAGCGTACCTTGTGAAGAACTTCACGGCTGCCACGAGGGCGCGGCGGCGCGGCCGCAAAACGCCGGGCTCGTGCCGCATCACGGCGATGGCGGCGTCCACCGCCCCCTTGATTGCGCCGTACGACACGGCCATCAGCAGGCCGCCCGCCACCACGCCGGCCGCCCCGTCGGGCCGCCCACGCTCTGCGACGAGCGCGCCGACGGCCATGACGCTGCAGGCCAGGGCGGCGTCGCGCTCGAAATGTCGAAGGAACCTGTCCGCGTCGGCGAGGATCACTCCTTGCCGCTCCGCTTCTCTTCCTCGGTCACGGCATTCGCCGTTCGGACGACGTTCACGATGCCGGCGGCCACGCCTGCGAAGAAGAACACGATGAGGAAGAGCGGCGAGGTGCCGAGCCAGCGATCGAGGAAGTAGCCGATGAGGAAGCCGAAGACGACCGCCAGGACGAACGCGAACCCGACGGCGCTGAGCGCGCCGAGCGAACCCAGGGATGGGCCGGTCGTCTTGGTCACCACCCAACCTATCTGAGGCTTGCGGCGATTCCCGCCACACCCAGCGTCCGGGCGGACAGGTCCGCCAGGTCGAACAGCGGCCGGGGATACACACCGATGGCAATCGTTCCGACGATGGTGACGGCGAGCAGCACGGCCATCGCGGGCGACAGCACGAGGTCCGATCCGGTCGGTTCGCTCTTGAACCACATGAAGACCACGACCCGCATGTAGTAGTAGATCGACACGGCGCTGTTCAGCACGCCGATGACGGCCAGCCAGATGTAGCCGCCGTCGATCGCGGCGCTGAACAGCCAGAACTTGCCCATGAAACCCGCAGTGGGCGGGATGCCGCCGAGCGACAGCATGAACAGGAGCATCGCCGTGCCCGCCAGCGGGCTGCGCTGGAACAGGCCGCTCATATCCTTGAGTTCCTCGCCGATCACGTCCCTGCGCCGGAGCAGCGTCACGACACCGAACGCGCCAGTCTGCATGAAGGCGTAAACCGCGAGGTAGATCATCGTCGCCTTGATGCCGATCTGCGGGACGGTCGTGGCCGCAACCACGCCAATCAGCAGGTATCCGGCGTGCGCAATCGACGAGTACGCCAGCATCCGTTTGATGTTGCTCTGCGTGAGCGCCGCGATGTTGCCGACGCACATCGTGATGATCGAGAGTGCGTAGAAGAGCACGACCGAATCGGCGTTCACGGACGGAAGCCCCTCGAAGAAGATCCGGAGCAGCATCGCGAACGACGCGGCCTTCGATCCCACGGACAGGAACGCGCTGACCGGCGTCGGTGCGCCCTCGTACACGTCGGGCGCCCACATGTGGAACGGCACCGCCGCGATCTTGAACCCGACGCCCGCCACGACGAGGATCACCGCGAGGCCCAGCCACTTGTCGTGCTCGTGGCCGGCCAGCACCGTGGCGATCGTCCGCAGGTTGGTCGTTCCCGTCAGGCCGTAGAGGATCGACATCCCGTAGAGCAGCAGGCCGAGCGAGAAGCAGCCGAGCAGGAAATACTTCACCGCGGCTTCGTTCGATCGCTGGCTCGGCTTGATGAAGCCGACCAGGATGTAGAACGAGATGGCCATCGTCTCGAGACCGATGAAGATCGTCACGAGATCGATGCCGCTCGCCATGAACATCATGCCGAGCGTCGCGCACAGAATGAGGAAGTAGTAGGTCCCCGGCCGGGCGCCCTCCACCTCGAGGTAGCGGGTGGACATCAGGATCGTCAGCGCCGCGGCGAACAGGAACAGGAACTTGAAGAAAACGGCGAAGCCGTCCACGGCGATCATGCCGCGCGCGGCGGTGGCGTGCGCGCCCACGAACGGCACGAGCGCCGCGGCCGTCAGCGCGAGTCCGGCAAACGAGATCCAGGCGATGACCCCGTGCCTGGCCCTCGGAATGAAGGCATCGGCGAGCAGGACGAAGAGCGCCACCCCGGTGAGGACGAACTCCGGCAGCAGCGCGCTGAAATCGCTGGGCGAGAAACCCGCTGGCATTACTGCCCTCCCGCCGTCTTGGCGCCGGGCTTGGCGGCCGATGGCACGGCTCCGGGCGCCTTCGAAGGCGCCGTCTCTGGCGCAACGTGTTGTTCCACCTGGTTCGGTCGACCAGCGGGAACCGTTCCAGCCGTGGTGGCCGGCGGCGCGGTTTCGTCGCCGCCGCACGCCGCCATCTGGAACTTGGATGCCGGCTTCGCCTGGCCGCAATCAGCCGGCTTGGCCGACGCGTTCTGTTCGAGATACTGCGGGCTGACCCGCGCGATGACGCGGTTCACCGAGGTGTCCAGCCGATCCAGGAACGGCGTCGGGTAGATCCCGATCCAGATCGCCAGGATGATGAGCGGCACGAACGTCATGATCTCGCGCAGGTTCAGATCCGGCAGGTGCTCGTTCTTCGGATTCTCGATCTTGCCGAACATCGTCCGCTGGTAGAGCCACAGCATGTAGGCCGCGCCCAGCACGATCCCGGTCGCCGCGATGGCCGCCCAGAGCTTGCTCACGGTGAAGATCCCCTGCAGGATCAGGAACTCACCGATGAACCCGTTAAGCGCAGGCAGGCCGATCGACGACAGCATCATCACGCAGAAGACCGCCGCGTAGACCGGCATCACCTTCGACAAGCCGCCGTACTCGGAGATCTGCCGCGTGTGCCGCCGCTCGTAGACGATGCCGACGATGAGGAAGAGCGCACCGGTGGAGATGCCGTGGTTGATCTGCTGGATGATGCTGCCCTTGATGCCCACGGGGTTGAGGGCGAACATCCCGAGCATGACGAGCGCCATGTGGCTGACCGACGAGTAGGCGACGAGGCGCTTCCAGTCCCGCTGGGCCATCGCGACCAACGCGCCGTACACGATGCCGATGAGCGAGAGCGCCGCCATCATCGGGACGAAGTCGCGCGAGGCATCCGGCAGGATCGGCAGGCTGAAGCGGATGAATCCGTACGTTCCCATCTTCAGCAGGACAGCGGCCAGGATGACCGAGCCCGCGGTCGGCGCGTCCGTGTGGGCGTCGGGCAGCCAGGTGTGGAACGGGAACATCGGGACCTTGATCGAGAACCCGAGGAAGAACGCCAGGAACACCCACCACTGGAGACCCTTCGGCAGGGCGAGTTGCTGGTACACCGTGACGTCGAACGTGGAGACGCCGGTCTGCTGCTGGTGCCAGAAGTAGAGCGCCAGGATGCCAAGCAGCATCACGACGCTGCCGGCCAGCGTGTAGAGGAAGAACTTGATGGCCGAATAGAGCCGGCGATCGCTGCCCCAGATCCCGATGAGGAAATACATCGGGACGAGCATGACTTCCCAGAACAGGAAGAACAGCAGGAAGTCGAGCGAGATGAAGGCGCCAATCATCCCGGACTGCAGGATCAGGAGGAAGATGTAGTACTCCTTCACCCGCTCCTTGATGGCCGTCCAGGACGACAGGATCGCGATGACGCCCATCAGGGTTGTCAGCAGGACCATCAGTACCGCGAAGCCGTCCACACCCAGGTGGTACTCGGCGCCGACAGCCGGGATCCACTGCGCGCGCTCGACGAACTGCCACGACGGGTTGCGGTAGTCGTACTGGAACCAGAGCGGCAGCGAGACGAGGAAGCCGGCCGCCGCGAACAGATTCGCAGTCCAGCGGATGGCGTTCTCGCTGCGTTGGTTCACGAACAGCAACACGGCGGCGCCGACCAGCGGCGTGAACAGGATCAGCGACAGCAACGGGAAGTCATTCATGGCGGTTACCGCATCAGCAGATAGAGGCTCACGAACGCGAAGACGCCGAAGAGCATCAGCAGCGCGTAGTTCTGAATCAGTCCCGTCTGCAGACGACGGGACACGAAGCTCGCCTCCTGCAGGATCGAGCCAACCAGGTTCACCAGGCCGTCCACGATGTACTTGTCGATGACACCGGAGAACCAGGACGAGAAGATCGTCAGCCAGCCGGAACCGTTGACGGCGCCGTCCACGACGTTCCGATCGAACGTCCACAGGCCGTTGGCACCGCTCATCGTCCCGCGGATGACCGTCGCTCCGTAGAGTTCATCCACGTAGTACTTGTTCGTCAGGACACGATGCGGCCTGGCGAACCGATCCTTCAGGCGCGCCGCGATCTCCGGACGCCGGACGTAGAAGCGGTAGGCGACGAAGATGCCGAGCGCGCCGATCAAGACCGAAAAGGCCATCAGGCCGAGTTCTCCAGCCGGAGACAGGTGGGCGCCCTCGCCGCCCTCGGCCTCAGTGGCGCGGGCCTCCGTGCCTGCGGCGTGACCAGCCTCAGCCGCGCGGGCCTCGGGGTTCGCGACAAGGCCGGCCCCGGTGGCGCGGATCTCCGTCCCTGCGGCGTGACTCGCCACGAAGCTCGGCTCCAGGAACCGCTCGATCGCGTTGCCGCCGCCGAGCACCGCGGGGATCCCGACGAACCCGGCCAGGACCGCGCCCACGGCGAGTACCGACAGCACGATCGTCATCGCCTTCGGCGCCTCGTGCGGGCCGTGCCACGCCCCGTGGCCGCCGTGACCGTGGCCCGGGTCCGCATCACCGTGGTCTACCGGGTGATGGCCGGCAGTCTCCCACGCCGGGCCCCGATAGTCGCCGAAGAACGTGAGCGACATCAGGCGATACATGTAGAACGCGGTCATGAGGGCCGCGAAGGCCGCGAGTCCCCACACCACCTTGTTCGACAGGAACGCCTTGTAGAGGATCTCGTCCTTGCTGAAGAACCCTGACAGCGGTGGGATGCCGGCAATGGCCAGCGTTCCGATCATCATCGTCCAGAAGGTGATCGGCATGTGCTTCCTCAGGCCGCCCATCTTCAGCATGTTCTGCTCGCCCGCCATCGCGTGGATGACCGCGCCGCTGCACAGGAAGAGGAGCGCCTTGAAGAAGGCGTGCGTCATCAGGTGGAACGCCCCGGCGGCGAACGCGCCGACGCCCATCGCCACGAACATGTAGCCCAACTGCGAGACGGTCGAATACGCCAGCACCCGCTTGATGTCGGTCTGTACCAGGCCAATCGACGCCGCCATCACCGCGGTCAGCACGCCCACGATCGCGACGACTTCCATCGTCATCGGCGCGTGCGTGAAGAGCACGGCGTTGCGCCCGACCATATAGACGCCGGCGGTCACCATCGTCGCGGCATGGATGAGTGCCGAGACCGGAGTCGGGCCCTCCATGGCGTCAGGCAGCCAGACGTACAGCGGAATCTGCGCGCTCTTGCCCGTCGCGCCGACGAAGAGCAGCAGCGTGATGAGCGACAGCGTGCCGAACTGCGCGCGCTCGACCGGCAGGACCGCCGCCGCGTTGGCGACCTCGCGAAAGTCGAACGAGCCGAAGGTCGCAAACACCAGGAAGACGCCCAGCAGGAAGCCCCAGTCGCCGACCCGGTTCGTGATGAACGCCTTCTTGCCCGCATCCGACGCGCTCTGCTTCTCGTACCAGTAACCGATCAGCAGGTACGAGCAGAGGCCCACGCCCTCCCAGCCCACGAACATGACCAGGTAGTTGGCGCCGAGCACCAGCGTCAGCATGAAGAAGCAGAACAGGTTCAGGTAGGAAAAGTAGCGGGCGACGCCGCCGCGCGGCTCGTCGTGCATGTAGGCCGTCGAATACACGTGGATCAGGAACCCGATCCCCGTGACGACCAGAATCATCACCGCCGAGAGCGGATCGAGCCGGAAGGACCAGGGAATGTGGAGCATCCCGATCTTGCCGCTCGCGAGCTGCAGCGCGGTCGGCGGAATCCAGTCGAACAGCACGACGTCGTGCGCCCGGGATTCCGGCGGCAGCCCCAGCAACTGGAAGAACGCCACCACCGACAGCCCGAACGCCAGGGCCATCGTCGTGCACGCGACCACTCCGGCCGTCCGCTTGCTGAACAAGCGGATGCCGAACAGGCCGTTGATGGCCGCGCCCGCACCGGGCACGAGAGGAATGAGCCAGATCAGGTCCATGGTTCTGTCGTCCCTACCAGCGCATGAGGCTCATCTCGTCGATGTTCACCGTTTCCTTGTTCCGGTAGAACGCGAGGATGATGCCCAAGCCGACGGCCGCCTCGGCCGCTGCCACGCAAATCACGAAGATGACGAACACCTGCCCCACGGCGTTGTTCAGTTGATTGGAGAACGCCACCAGGTTGATGTTGACGGCGTTCAGCATCAGCTCGATCGACATCAGGATGACGATGATGTTGCGGCGAATCATCACGCCGATGACGCCGATGATGAACAGCGCCGCCGACAGGACCATGTAGTGCGCGGGAGTAATCGGGGTCATCTAGAGCTCCCTCCGCGCGAGCACGATCGCGCCGACCATCGCTACGAGGAGCAGCATCGAGGCCACTTCGAACGGAACCAGGTAGTCGGTGTACAGCAGCCACCCGACCGCTTCGACGTTGTGCGATCCCATGGGCGCCGCGGGCAGCACCAGGCTGGCAGGCGACACCAACTTGTAGGCCGCGATGACAATGAGTTCGGCCAGCACGACCACCGAGAACGCGACGCCCCACCCGCTGCGGCGTCGTTTGTCCTGGTGCGCTTCGGGTGGGCGCTTCAGGTTGACCAGCATGACGACGAAGAGGTAGAGGACGACGATGCCACCGGCGTAGACGATCACCTGGATCGCCGCCAGGAACGGCGCGTTGAGCATCGCGTACAGTCCGGCGATGAACAGGAAGTTCGCGATCAGGAACATGATGCTGTGCACCGTGCTCTTGGCCGTGATGACCAGCACACCGAACGCGAGAATCATCGCGGCAAGCGTGTAGAAGGCAATTGCTTCGCCCATGTCAGAAAACCTCGCTTACCCGAGCGCGACCTTCACCGCCGCCGTCACGAGAATGTTCGCGATGGCGAGCGGGATGAGGACCTTCCACCCAATCCGCATCAGCTGGTCGTACCGGTATCGCGGCAGCGTGGCGCGGATCCACAGGAACACGTAGAGCACGACGAATGTCTTGCCGATGAACCAGATCCACGTCGGCACGATGTCCAGGAACCGCAGGAACTGCACGTTGGGGAACGGCCGCAGCCACCCGCCGAAGAACAGCGTCGTCGCAATCGCCGAGACGACGATCATGTTCGCGTATTCGGCGAGGAAGAACAGGGCGAACCGCATGCCGCTGTACTCGGTGTGGAACCCCGCCACCAGCTCCTGTTCGGCCTCCGGCAGGTCGAACGGCGAACGGTTGGTCTCCGCCAGGCCGCCCACGAAGTAGACGAACAGCGCGACCGGCTGGACGAACGCGAACCACACGCCGTTCTTCAGCTGGCTGCTGACGATGTCCACCATGCTCAGGCTGCCGGACGCCAGGATCACACTGACGAACGTCATCGTCACCGCCAGCTCGTAGCTGATGAGCTGCGCCGACGAACGGAGTCCTCCGAGCAGCGAGTACTTGGAGTTCGACGACCATCCCGCGAGGATGATGCCGTAGATCCCGATCGACGCCACGGCGACGATGTACAGCAGGCCGACGTTCAGGTCGGCGATGAAGAGATCGACCGGCTTCCCGAAGACGCCCACCTTGTCGCCGAACGGGATCACCGCGAACGCGATGAGGGCCGGGACCAGCACGATGATCGGCGCGGCCGTGAACACCCACCTGTCGGCGCGCACCGGCGTCAGGTCTTCCTTGATGAACAGCTTGAGCACGTCGGCGATCGGCTGCAGCACGCCATGCGGGCCGACGCGCATCGGCCCGAGCCGCACCTGCACCCACGCCTGCACCTTGCGCTCGAGGAGCACGAGGTACATGACCGTGATCAGCACGCCCGTGAGGACGAAGACGATCTTGATGAACGGTATGACGAGGAGATCAATCACCGATCCACCTCTCCAAGCACGATGTCGATCGTGCCGATCAGTGCAATCACGTCCGCCACCAGGTGGCCGCGCACGAGCTGCGGCAGCGCCTGGAGGTTGCAGAACGACGGCGGCCGCACGCGCATCCGATACGGATTCGTGGACCTGCCGTCGCTCACGATGAAAAAGCCGATCTCGCCCTTCGGCGACTCGTTCGCGTGGTAGGTTTCACCGGCCGGCGGCTTGATCAACCGCGGCACCTTCCCCATCACCGGGCCCTCCGGCAGGCCTTCGATCGCCTGGCGGATGATCCGAATCGACTGCCGCATCTCCTCGAGGCGCACCAGGTACCGGTCGTAGGTGTCGCCCCGGGTGCCGACGGGGATGTCGAACTGGAACTCCTCGTACGCGGCGTAGGGCTCGTCCTTCCGCACGTCCCGAGCGACGCCCGACCCGCGCAAGGGAGGCCCGCACAACCCGACGGCGATCGCATCGGCCGCGGAGATCACGCCGATGTTCCTCGTCCGGTTCAGCCAGATGCGGTTGTGCGTGAGCAGCGTCTCGTACTCGACCAGTTTTTCCAGCTGGAGGTCGCAGAACCGGAGCACCTTCTGGCCCCAGTCCGGCGGCAGGTCCTGGGGCAGCCCGCCGATTCGCATCGAGTTGTACGTCAGCCGTGCGCCGCAGTACTCCTCGAACAGGTCGAGGATCAACTCCCGTTCGCGCAGGCAGTAGAGGAAGACGGTGACGGCGCCGATGTCCATCGCATGGCTGCCCAGCCACACGAGGTGGCTGGCCAGTCGCTGGAGTTCAGCGAGGATTGTGCGAAGGTACCGGGCGCGTCGGGGCACCTCGAGCGACAGCAGCTTTTCGACCGTCTCGACGTACGCGAGGTTCGCCGCCGCCGAGGCGACGTAGTCCAGGCGGTCGGTCAGCAGGACGATCTGCGTCCAGTCGCGGTTTTCGCTCAGCTTCTCGACGCCCCGGTGGAGATAGCCGATGACGACATCCGCGTCCACGACCCTCTCGCCGTCGAGCTTCAACACCACCCGCAGCACGCCGTGCGTGGCGGGGTGCTGCGGCCCCATGTTGATGACGAGTTCGTCGGTGTCGAACATCGGGCGGGCAACGTCCGGTTCCATTTACTCGATCTCCGCTTCGTTGAACGACTGGCGCAGCTTGAGCCACTCCTGCGGGCTTTCCATGATCAACTCGCCCGGCCCTTCGAGCGGATAGTCCTTCCGCTGCGGATGGCCCTGCCACTCGTCGGGCATCAGGATGCGGTGCAGGTTCGGATGACCCGCAAACCGGATCCCGAACATGTCCCACGCCTCGCGCTCCAGCCAGTTGGCGGCCGACCACACGCCCGACAGCGACGCGATCTCCGCGCCGTCTGCGATCCGGGCCTTCACGCGGACGCGCTGCCGCAACGCGGTCGAGTACAGGGAGCAGACGACGTCGAAGCGGGCCCCTGCGCGCGTCGGCCAGTCGACGGCCGTCACGTCGGAACAGTAGTCGAAGAGTGCACCCGGGGCGTCGTGCAGGTGTCGGGCGACACCGAGCCACTGCGCCGGATCGACGATGACGGTCCAGTCGCCCACCCAGTAGCTGAGCTGGAGGGCGGCACCAGGCATCGCGTGCTGAAGCGCCTGGATATATGCCGGGACGGTCACATCGGCGGGGGGCGGAGGGTCGGGCGGTCCAGGCGGGACAGGCGGGGCCTTCGGGGCCGCCGCGGCGGCCGCAGGCTTGGCTGCCGGCACGGCCGGCGTCGCCGCTGCCGGCGCGGCCGGCTTGTCCGTGGATTCTGGTTTCTCGGTGTCAGCCATGGGAGGTGCTTCTTGCTGCGACAACACGCACACGACCGGGAAGGCCGGTGGACGCTACACCCACTCGAGCGCACCCTGCTTCCACGCGTACGCGTAGCCGACGATGAGGATGAAGAGGAAGACGATCATCTCGATGAGGCCGAACAGGGCCAGCCTGTCCATGATGACCGCCCACGGGAACATGAACACCGTCTCCACGTCGAAGACGACGAACAGCATCGCCACGATGAAGTAGCGGATGCTGTAGCGGTCGCGCGCATCGCCGCGCGTCTCGATGCCGCACTCGTAGGGCTCGGACTTGACCTTGTTGTACCGTTCGGGCCGCACGAACCACGCCATGATCAGCGCGACGAACGCGAACCCAATCGCCACGAGGAGGAACAGCAGAACGGGAATGTAGGCTTCGAGCATCGTCCAGTGCCGCGCGGACTGTGAGAGGAGCCAAAGTACCCTGCCAGGCTTTGGACGCCGCAACCCGCAGCCCAGTGGTTCCGTTTGTACCGGGTGCTTGCCCCGGGGTGAGGGGCTCAGGCCCTCAACGTCACACGGCACTGCCAGCGGCCGCAGCACGAATGCAACGGTGCCGGAGGGGGATGACAGCGGCGTGCTCGGTCGATGGATCTCGGCTGTTTATAGCACGCCCCCCTGGGGGTGTCAAGAAACGCGACCATCGCGGTCGAATTGCAGACAGAACTGCAAGTGACTGAATTGCAAAGAGTTTCAGCCGCTCGACCTTGACCCCCGATTCCGGCCAGTCCTATACTGAACTGAGCCAGCGTCCCTCAATTCCGCGGAGAAGACATGTCTCGCGATTCGCACACGTTGAGACCCGTGAAGGCGTCGATCCTGGTCGGAGCGACCCTGCTGTTGGGCTGCGCCGTGCTCGCCGCCGTGCCGGCGTCGATGGGGCCACAGGACGCCGCGCGCACCGAACGGCCCGGGGACCGCTACATGTTCGTCACCGTGCTCGACAAGAATCGGGCACCGGTGTCGGGCCTCATGCCCGCGGACTTCGTCGTGCGGGAAGACGGCGTGGCGCGCGAGGTGCTGCGCGTGGAGAGAGCGACCGGCCCGATCACGCTGGCACTGCTCGTGGACAACACGCAGACGGCGACACCGTTCATCGCCGACATGCGCACCGCCCTGCACAGCTTCGTCAAGCGCATGGGCGGCGCGAACCCGATCACGTTCACGACATTCGGCGACCGGCCGACAATCGTCGTGGACTACTCGCTGGACGTACCGTCGCTCATGAAGGGCGTGGATCGCCTGTTCGCCGTGCCAGGCAGCGGCTCCACGGTGATGGAAGCGGTTCGCGAGATCTGCAAGGGGTTGGCGAAGCGCGATTTTGATCGCGGCGTCATTCTGACCATCACGGGGGGCGGGGCGGAATTCAGCGAACGCCACTATACCGACGTCCTGCCGGCGGTCCGTGACAGCGGGGCCGCGTTTGTCGCCATGACGATCGCCACGGCGGGTTCGACGAACCTGTCCGACAACGGACAGCGGAATCGGGCGCTGCTCCTCGACGAGGCGGCGCGCGCAACCGGTGGCGTGAGGGTCGAGCTTCTCAGCTCGATGGCCCTCGACCATGCCCTGACGGCGTTCGGCGACGAACTGAGCAACCAGTACCGCGTCACGTACGCCCACCCCGAAGCGCTGATTCCTCCGAGCAGGATCGAAGTGAGCGTGCGGCATCCGGGGCTCACCGCACGCGGCACGCCGGTGAAGACCAAACGCGGATGATGCGCCATTGCCCCCCCTCGCGGACGACCGTCGCGGCGGCCATCGTCGCGATCGCCCTTGTCGCGCAATCGACCGGCCCGGCCGCACAGCGCGGGCGGGAGGCTCGCGCCACTCGACGCGCGGTCACGGACGCTCCGAGTGGCCTGCGCCTCCCATCTGCGCAGAGCGGAACGGGCATCTCGCCGGTGCTCCCAGGGAAGCCAGGTCCTGGCGGACAGCGGTTGCCGGCCTTCCGGGGCGGCGTCGATATCGTCTCGCTCAGCGTCACCGCCGCCGACCCGGCAGGACGCTACGTGACCGACCTGGAACCGGAGGATTTCAGCGTCTTCGAGGACGGCGCCGCGCAGGACATCGCCTTCTTCAACCGGTCGAACCTGCCCATCGCGCTTTCGCTCCTGCTCGATACCAGCGCGAGCATGGAAGACAAGATGGCCACCGCGCAGGAAGCGGCGATCGGGTTCGCCCGTCACTTGCGGCCCGAGGACCTGGGCGCGCTGATCGATTTCGACCACGACGTGAAGGTCCTTCAGACGTTCACCAACGACACGGGCGCACTGGAACAGGCGATCCGAAAGACGACGGCCGGCGGATCGACCTCGCTCTACAACGCGGTGTACATCGCGCTTCGTGAACTGAAGAAGACCCAAGCGAAAGCCGAGCGGGACATTCGACGACAGGCCATCGTGGTGTTCTCCGACGGCGAGGACACGTCGAGCTTGATTCCCTACGAGCAGGTACTCGACCTGGCGAAGCGCTCGGAGACGGCGATCTACACGATCGGCCTGCTCTCCAAGGACGAATTGGGCGGGAAGGCGTACAACGAGGCAGCGTTCGTCCTGCGCGACCTCGCGCAGCAAACCGGCGCCCGCGCGTTCTTCCCGGGGCGCATCGGCGACCTGGCGGGAGTCTACGGCCGGATTGCGGACGAACTGGCGAGCCAGTATCTGATCGGCTACGCTTCGAGGAACCCCAAGCGGGACGGTGCGTGGCGGCGGATCACGGTCCGCGTGAAGCGGGAGGGGGTTCTGGTGCGGACCAGGCAGGGGTACTACGGGCCCACGAAGCAGGCCGGGCGATGAGTGAATGGTGATCGGAACATCGACTAATGGCCGCGGGCGTCTGAGCCCGCGACGGGACAGACCGCTGTGAATACGATTCCCCTGTTGCTCTACCTCGCCGCCGGCATCGTCTACGCGGCTCACTTCGTCACGCGAAACGTGACGGTTGGGCGGTCTGGCACGGCCCTGCTCGCCGTTGGCGCGCTTGGACACACCTTCGTCATCGGGATGCAGACGATGGCGGCGGGCCACGTGCCGATCGCGGGAACGACGCAGGCAATTTCGACGTTCGTGTGGCTGCTCGCCCTGGCGTATCTCTACATGGAGATGACCACCGAGGAGCGTGCGCTCGGCGTGTTCATCGTCCCCCTCTTGGTGGCGCTGCAGCTGATCCGTGCTCTGAACCCGACCGTGGAGAAGCGCGTGCCGATCCTCGAGAGCCTGTGGTTCGGGGTACACGTCGCGTCGCTCCTGTTCGCGTACGCCAGCTTCGCGCTCGCTTGCGTGGTCGGCATCACCTATGTCCTGTTGTTCAAGGAAATCAAGGCCAAGCACCTTGGGTTCTTCTACACGCGGCTGCCCTCGCTCGATTCACTGGACCTGATGAACGCGCGCACCGTCACGCTCGGCTGGGTGTTCCTGACCGTTGGAGTGGTCGTCGGCACGATCTGGGCGACCCAGGCGCGCAACGGCCCGGTGTTCGACCTGCGCGTGCAGGCGATGTCCCTTGCGGACCCGAAGATCCTCGGTGCCGTCATCTGCTGGTCGGTCTACAGTTTCGCGCTCTACGCCCGCCGTCTGGGCTGGGGCGGCAAGCGCGCGGCGTATCTCTCGGCGATCGGCTTCGCGATCGTGCTGTTCAACTTCGTGCCGGTGGGCTACTTCCTGACGCGTAGCCACAACTTCGGCGGGTAACGTCGCCATGCACCTGCTTCTCCTGGGCGTCAGCCACCGCACGGCCCCCGTGGACGTGCGCGAACGCCTCGACTTCGCGACCCGCGGCTTGAGCGACGCGCTGCTGGCGCTGGCCACGCGGCCGAGTGCGAGCGAGACCGTTGTGCTGTCCACCTGCAACCGTGCCGAACTCTACGTGGCGTGCGAAGACGTGTCGACCGCGCGGCAGGAGCTGATCGGATTCCTTGGCGAGTACCACGGCCTCGACCCCGCCGCCCTCGACCCTCACCTCTACGAGCAGACGGATGCGGCGGCCGCCACGCACCTGTTCCGCGTGGCCGCCGGCCTCGATTCCCTGGTCGTCGGCGAGCCGCAGATTCTCGGCCAGGTGAAGGAGGCCTACTCGGTGGCGGCCGAGCAGCGCACCGTCGGCCCGGTCATGAACAAGTTGTTCCCGTGGTCCTTCACGGTGGGCAAACGGGTCCGCACGGAGACGGGGCTGTCGGAGGGCGCGGTGTCGGTCAGCTTCGCCGCCACCTCCCTGGCACGAAAGATCTTTGGGGATCTGAAGGGCCGTACCGTGCTGGTGATCGGCGCCGGCGAGATGGGCAAGTTGACCGCGCAACATCTCAAGGGACAGGGCGTCGAGCGGATGTTCATCACGAGCCGCACGTTCGCCCACGCGACGGCGCTGGCCGAGTCGATCGGCGGCACGCCGCTGCCGTGGCAGGACCTGTCAACCTCGCTCGCGCATGCCGACATCGTCATCACGGCCACGGGATCGACGCTTCCGATCCTGGCTCGACCCCAGGTTGAAGGCGTGATGCGGACGCGCCGCAACCGTCCACTGTTCATGATCGACATCGCCCTGCCGCGCGACGTCGATCCGGCGGTCGGCGACCTCGAGGCGGTGTTCCTCTACAACATCGACGACCTGCAGGCGATCGTGCAGGAGAACCTGACGCGTCGCGCCGCCGAGGTCACGCGTGCGGAGGACATCGTCGGCGACGAGGTCAAGAAGTTCGAGGCATGGCTGTCGACGCGGGGTGCCATCCCCACACTCGTCGCGCTCCGTCAGCGGTTCGACGCGATCCGCCGCGCGGAACTCGAACGCCTGCAGCCCAAGCTGGCGGGTCTGCCGCCCGACGCCCGCGGGCGCGTCGAGGAAGTCACCCGGCTGATCGTCGAGAAATTGCTGATCACGCCCACCGAGCAGCTCAAGTCCATTCCCGACCCGGAGCGGGTGCGAACGTATGCCGACGCCCTGACGCGGCTCTTTGCGCTCGACGCGGAGGAACCGGCCCGAGGCGAGCCGGGTCGAGGTCCGGCCGCGCATCGCGCGGCAGATGCCGGCAAGTCGGTGACCCCGTGAACATCCTGCGCCTCGGCACCCGCGGAAGCCAACTGGCTCTCTGGCAGGCTCGCACGGCGGCCGCGCTCGTCGAACAGGCGGGCGGCCCGCATTGCGAAATCGTCATCATCAAGACCAGTGGGGACAGGCTCGCGGAGGCCCCACTCTCCGACATCGGCGGCAAGCGCCTGTTCGTCAAGGAGATCGAGGACGCGCTGCTGCGCCACGACGTGGACTTCGCCGTGCACAGCTGCAAGGACATGCCGGCGGTGCTGCCGGATGGCCTGGCCATCGGCGCGGTGCTTCAGCGCGAAGATCCACGCGATGTGCTCGTGCTGCCTCAGCAAGCACACGGGCCGCAAGCCCAGCTGGCAACCCTCGACGACGTGCTTCAACGCCTCGGCGAGTCGGCCCGAATTGGCACGAGCAGCGTGCGACGCATCGCGGAGCTCACGCGGCTCCTGCCGACCGCGTCGTTCCAGCCGATTCGCGGCAACCTCGACACCCGGCTGCGAAAGCTCGACGCTGGCGGCTACGACGCTCTGGTTCTCGCGGCGGCCGGGATGCGCCGCCTCGGTTTCGCCGACCGCATCTCGCACGCGCTCGCGGTCGATGCCTGTGTCCCGGCGCCCGGCCAGGGCGCGATCGCCATCGAGTTGCGCGTGGACGATACCGAAGCGCGCGTGGCCGTGGCGCGAATCGACGATGCGGCAACCGCGCGAGCGGTCGAAGCGGAACGTGCGCTGGTCGCCACGCTCGGCGGCGGATGCCAGACGCCGGTCGGCGCGGTCGCTCTGGCCGACGCGGATGACCTCGACTTGCGCGCGGTGGTAGTCTCGTTGGATGGACACCGCGTGGTGCGAGGACGTGACCGCGCTCCGCGCGGCGAGGCAACGACGCTTGGTGTGCGGCTCGGCCGTCGCCTGATCGAACAGGGCGCCGACGCGATCCTCGAGGAAGTTCGGCGAAACCAGGGCCAGTGAGCCCGGGGCCGAGCGCCCAGCAGCCCGTGGTGGAAGTCGCGGCGCAGCACCGAAGGCGACGATGCGCCCAGCCGGCCAGGCGCGGCGACTGAGAATATCGGGCCATATTCGAGGGAGGAGCAACGCAGCCGGGTGGGATGCAGCGTCGGCCGAATGCCGGCGGGACTTTCACCACGGGCTGCGAGAGCCCTTTATGAAGAAGCCGATCGTCTACATCATCGGAGCCGGTCCGGGAGATCCGTGGCTCATCAGCGTCCGCGGATTGCGCTGCCTCAATCTGGCAGACGTCATCATCTACGATCACCTGGTACATGAACGCCTGCTGCGCCACACACGACCCGAGGTCGAGAAGATCGACGTGGGCCCGGCGGCGCCCGAACCGCTCGAGCAGGAAGCCATCTGCTACCTGCTCGCCGACAAGGCACAGGAGGGCAAGGTCGTCGCGCGATTGAAGTGGGGCGATCCGTTCGTGTTCGACCGGGGCGGCGAGGAAGCGCTGTTCCTGCACGAACACGGCGTCCGCTTCGAGGTGGTCCCGGGCATCCCAGCCGCGATCGGCGTCCCGGCGTACGCCGGCATTCCCATCACGTACCCTGGCGGGGGCGATACGGTCACGTTCGTCCGCGGCCATGAGAACGAACACTCGAAGAAGCCGCACGTCGATTGGGCCAGCCTCGGCAAGCTCGGCGGAACGGTCGTCTGCTACTCAGGGCCGAAACAACTGCCCGGCATCCTCTCCGCGATGCTCGCGCACGGGTGGTCCGACGGTGACGCCGCGGCGCTGGTGTTCAACGGCACCATGCCCGAGCAGGAAACCATCCAGGCGACGCTCGGCGAGCTTGCCGAGCTCGCGCGCCAGCCGAAGTACCGTAACCCGGCCATGCTGATCGTCGGCCGCGTCACGGCCCTGCGCGAGCATCTCCGGTGGTTCGATGACCGCCCGCTGTTCGGCAAGCGCGTGGTCGTCACCCGTCCGAAAGAACAGGCCGCCGAGTTGGTGGACGCGCTCGAGCAACTCGGCGCGTCGGTCGTCGAAGCGCCGACCATTCGGATCGTGCCGCCGGACGACTTCGCGCCGCTCGACGAGGCGTGCGCCACGGTGGGGGAGTACGACTGGGTGGTGTTCACCAGCGCCAACGGCGTGGATTACTTCTTCCAGCGGATGAACACGGGAATCGGGGACGCACGCTCGCTGGCCGGCGTGCGCATCTGTGCGATTGGACCGGGCACCGCCGAGCGTCTCGCCAAGCACTGTCTGCGAGTCGACCTGGTGCCTCCAGAGTACCGGGCCGAGGCGGTGGTCGAGGCCATGCGTGCGACCGGCAGCCTCGAGGGCAAGAAGTTCCTGCTTCCGCGCGCCGACATCGCCCGCGAACTGCTGGCCGTGGAACTGCGTCGCTCGGGCGCGATCGTGAACGAGGTCACCGCCTATCGCACAGTATCGGTGGAGCCGGATCGCGAGAGCGAACCGGACATCTACCGGATGCTGCTGGACCGGAAGGTCGATGTCCTCACGTTCACGAGCGCGTCGACGGTCCGGAACTTC
Source organism: Vicinamibacterales bacterium (assembly GCA_036504215.1). Lineage (NCBI taxonomy): Bacteria > Pseudomonadati > Acidobacteriota > Vicinamibacteria > Vicinamibacterales > Vicinamibacterales bacterium. Next base: position 96,977 of record DASXVO010000038.1, read on the forward strand.
GTGAAGCTGTACGGCGTCGAGCCGGTAGCCGACCTGTTGGCGCCCGTCGCGATCGCGTCGATTGGACCAGTCACGGCGGAAGCGGCGCAGCAATGCGGTATCCGGACCTCCATCATGCCAAGTGAGTACACCATCCCCGGTCTCGTCCGGGCCATCGTCGAGCACTTCGAGAAGGCCGGCAACCGGCAGCCGGCGGCTTCCCAGCCGTAGGGCCGGATCGTCTCGTCACAACACATCGTCAGTGAGGCAAGCCATGTCCACGTCCGAGACCGATACTCGTCTCGATCTGATCCGCCGCGGGCGTCGCCTGCGACGTTCGCCGGCCCTGCGCGCGCTCGTTCGTGAGACGCGGCTATCGGCCGACATGTTCGTGTATCCGTTGTTCGTCTGCGAGGGCACCGGCGTGCGCCGGGAAGTGTCCTCGATGCCCGGTATCTTCAACCTGTCGGTGGACGAAGCCGTCAAGGAAGCGCTGGCTGCGAAGACGGACGGCGTCTCGGCCGTGCTGCTGTTCGGGCTGCCGGCGTACAAGGACGAGGTCGGCTCGGCCGCGTACGACGAGCAGGCACCTGTGCAGGCCGCCGTCCGCGCGATCAAGGCGGCGAGCCGGGACATCCTGGTAATCACGGACGTCTGTCTCTGCGAGTACACGTCGCACGGCCATTGCGGCATCGTCGTGGGCGACGAGATCGAGAACGATCAGAGCGTGGCGCAACTCGTTCGCACCGCGGTCTCGCACGCCGAGGCCGGGGCCGACATCGTGGCGCCGTCCGACATGATGGACGGACGCATCGGAGCCATCCGACGGGCACTCGACGAGCGCGGGTTCCAGAACGTGGCCATCCTGTCGTACGCCGCGAAATACTGCTCGGCGTTCTACGGTCCCTTCCGCGACGCCGCCGACTCGGCACCGAAGTTCGGCGATCGGCGCACCCACCAGATGGACCCGGCCAACGTCGAGGAAGCGATCCGCGAAGTGGCGGAGGACATCGACGAGGGCGCCGACATGATCATGGTCAAGCCGGCGCTGCCCTATCTCGACGTCATCACCCGCGTGAAGGCGGAATTCGGCTACCCGACCGCCGCCTACAACGTGAGCGGCGAGTATTCGATGCTCAAGGCGGCGGCCCAGAACGGCTGGATCGACGGGCCCCGCGCGATGATGGAGATGCTGACGGCGATTCGCCGTGCCGGTGCCGACATCATCATCACCTACTTCGCGCGCGAAGCCGCGCGTGCCCTGCGCGGCTGACCGCGAGGGCCTGCTGCCATAGCCATGAAGACACCACGCTGGTCCAAGTCCGCCAAGTTGTTCATCCGGGCGCAGAAGATCCTGCCCGGTGGCGTCGATAGCCCGGTTCGCGCGTTCAAGGCCGTCGGCGGAGACCCGTTGTTCATCGAGTCGGCGAAAGGGGCACGGCTCGTCGATGTCGACGGCAATGCCTACATCGACTACGTCATGTCGTGGGGGCCGCTGATTCACGGCCACGCGCCGAGGGGGCTGGTGAAGGTGCTCGACCTCGCTGCCCGGAAGGGGACCAGTTACGGCGCGCCGACGGAAGCCGAGGTCCGCCTCGGCGAGAAGGTTCGGGCGCTGATGCCGTCGGTCGAGCGCGTCCGCTTCGTCAACTCGGGCACCGAGGCGACGATGAGCGCCGTCCGGCTGGCGCGGGCGGCGACCGGCCGCGACCGCATCATCAAGTTCGAAGGGTGTTACCACGGCCACGCGGACCCGTTCCTGGTGAAAGCCGGATCGGGCGCCACGACGCTCGGCGCGCCGACCAGTCCCGGCGTACCGCGCAAGGCCGTGCAGCACACCCTGCTCGCCAGGTACAACGACCTCGCCTCGTGCGAACGCCTGTGCGACGCGAACCGGCACCAGATCGCCGCGGTAATCGTCGAACCGCTCGCCGGGAACATGGGGGTGGTGCCGCCGATCGACGGATTCCTCCCGGGGCTCCGCGATCTGTGCGATCGATACGGCATGCTGCTGATTCTCGACGAGGTCATCTCGGGCTTTCGCGTCTCGGCGGGCGGCGCTCAGCACGTGTGGAAGGTGAAGCCGGATCTCACGTGCCTCGGCAAGATCATCGGCGGCGGCCTGCCCGTGGGCGCGTACGGCGGGCGCGCCGACCTGATGGAGTACGTGTCGCCGGCAGGTCCCGTCTACCAGGCGGGCACGCTGTCTGGCAACCCGCTCGCAATGGCCGCGGGATTGTGGGCACTGACGGGTCTCTCGAAGGATCTCTACAAGCGTATGGCGCGTCTCGGAGCGATGCTCGCAACCGGTTTCGCTGACGCGGCGCGCGGTGCTGGCGTCGCGCTCCAGGTGAACGCGGTCGGGTCGGTGCTGACGCCTTTCTTCACCAGCGCGCCGGTGCGCGACTACCACTCGGCGCTCCAGTCCAACTGCATGCAATACGCCGCCTTCTTCCGCGGCATGCTCGCCCGCGGCATCTATCCGCCGCCCTCGCAGTTCGAGGCCTGGTTCCTGTCGGCCGCCCACACCGAAGCGGACGTGAAGAAGACGATTCGCGCGGCGAAGGACGCGATGCAGGAGGCTGCCGAGGTCAGCTGATCGTCGAAACCTCGTCTGGGCGGACACGGTTGGCCCGCCCCCGCTCGGAGATTCCAACCGGCACCGGAGCCGTCGCTCATCCGACGCGGCATCGCTTCAGCCATGCCGCGTCCACTCCTGCCTGCTGTTATGATCATGGCCATGGCGCGTCATCAGACCGTCGGGGTTCGGGTGGGGAGCGTCCTGGTGGGCGGGCGCGCACCGGTGATCGTCCAGTCGATGTGCAATACGGACACGGCGGACATCGAGTCCACGGTCCGCCAGTGCATCGAGCTTGCCCGGGCCGGCTCCGAGATGCTGCGGGTGACGGTCAACGTCCCCGATTCGGCCGCGGCCGTTCCCGAGATCAAGCAACGGCTGCTCGATGCCGGGTGCACCGCCCCGCTCATCGGCGACTTCCACTACAACGGCCACCTCCTGCTCGCGCGGTACCCGGACTGCGCGCGAGCACTCGACAAGTACCGCATCAATCCTGGCAACGTCGGCTCGGGTAAACGCCGGGACGAGCAGTTCGCCACGATTTGCAGGATCGCCGCGGCCGAGGGCAAGCCCGTTCGCATTGGCGTGAACGGCGGGTCGCTGAACCAGGAACTGGTGATGCGGCGGATGCAGGAGAACACCGACGGCAATCTCGGGCTCACGTCGGAGGAGGTCCTCAACGACTGCATGGTGCTGTCGGCCCTCGAGTCAACCGATCTCGCGCTCGAGTCGGGCCTGCGCAAAGACCAGATCATCATCTCGTGCAAGGTCTCCCGTCCGCAGCACCTCATCGCCGTCTATCGTGATCTTGCGAAACGAACCGACCAACCGCTCCACCTCGGCCTCACCGAGGCCGGGATGGGCGTCAAAGGCCTCGTGTGGTCCGCGTCGGCCATGGCCGTGCTGCTCAACGAGGGAATCGGCGATACGATTCGTGTGTCGCTGACCCCGCGGCCGGGAGGCGACCGGCGCGAGGAGGTCTACGCGGCCTGCGAGCTGCTGCAGGCGCTCGGCCTGAGGGCGTTTGCGCCGAGCGTCACGGCCTGTCCGGGCTGCGGCCGGACGACGAGCACCACGTTCCAGGAGCTCGCCGAACGGATCCAGGACTACGTGCGAGACCAGATGCCCGGCTGGCAGACCCGCTACGAGGGCGTCGAATCGATGACGCTGGCAGTGATGGGATGCGTGGTGAACGGCCCCGGCGAGTCGAAGGCCGCCAACATCGGGATCAGCCTGCCCGGCACGGGCGAAGCACCCCACTGCCCCGTTTACGTGGACGGCAAGCACTTCACGACACTGCGCGGGACCTACGACGAGCTGTCTGCGGCCTTCAGGAAGCTCGTGGACGACTACGTCGAGACGAGATACCCCAGGCGGAACGCGGCCCGCTGATCGGCACCGGCAACCAACGACGACAGTGGCGTCGACCGGCCCTGCTCGTCCACGACGGTGGTGGCGGAGCGCTGATGCCAATCCGTTCGATCGAGGAAGATGATCGACAAGGAGACGGTTGTCGTTTCAGAGGCAGCGGCCTCGGTTCGAGCGAAGCGAGATGATTTCCATACGATTGGAACAGCCCGGAGACATCGCCGCAGTACGCGCGGTCAACGAGGCGGCCTTCGGCCAGCCAACCGAGGCGATCATCGTGGACGTGCTCCGCAACGCATGTCCGGAAGCGATCTCCATTGTGGCCGTGGAAGATGACCAGGTTCTGGGCCACATCTTCTTCAGTGCCGTCTCCGTCTCTGGTGGGCACGCGGTCGCCGGAGGCATGGGGCTTGCACCCATGGCGGTGCTGCCGAACCGGCAGCGTGAGGGGATCGGCACCAGGCTGGTCCACGCCGGAATCGACGCAGTACGCGAACGGAACTGCCCGTTCATCGTCGTGCTCGGCCACCCGAAGTACTACCCGCGCTTTGGGTTCATGCCGGCGTCACGCCACGGCCTCTCTTGTCAGTGGGCCGGGGTCCCGGACGACGCGTTCATGGTATTGGTTCTCGATACGCCGGCCATGTCGGGCGTATCTGGCACGGCCAGATACCGGGACGAGTTCGACCAGGCGGTGTGAAGGCCGAACCCGGCGTTCCACGCGAACGCGGACCCCGAGGCGATCCTGTGCTCCGCGCCCGCCCCGCGAGCGCGTTCACCTCCAGAACATCAGTCTCTGGACCCACTGGATGCGGGTGAGGTCGTTGTAGATCACGGTCACCATCAGGACCATCAACAGGGCGAAGCCGGCCAGGAGCATGTTCTCCTTGACCTTGGCGCTGAAGTCGCGCCGCGCCAGGCCTTCGAGGGCCATGATGAAGATGTGGCCACCGTCGAGCACCGGAATCGGAAGCAGGTTCAGGATCCCGAGGTTCAGGCTGATCGAGGCCATCAGGCTGAAGAGCGCCATCCACCCGAGCGCGGCCGACTCTCCCGACAGCTGGGCAATCGCCACAGGCCCCATCAACTGCTTCGGTGACGTCTCGCGCGTGATCAGACCGACGAGTGTCTGGAAGATCAGGCCCCCGAACTCGTAGTTCTTTTGCACGCTCATCGTCATGGCCTGCACGGGCCCGGGGTGGATGAGCTTCAGCTCGTCGCCGATGGTCACGCCAATCCACCCCCTCTTTCCCCGCAGGGCGGGCGTCACCGCAATTTCCTGCCGCGCCCCGGCGCGCTCGACCGCGAGCGTGATGACCTGCTGCGGGTGCTTGGCGATGGCTTCGGTGAGCTGATACCCGAACGTCGTCGTCTTGCCGTTGACCGACAAGACGATGTCGCCGCCCTTCAGGCCGGCCTTCTCGGCGGGGTCGCCGGGGACGACTTTCCCTATCCGCGGGTGCGTCAGGGGATAGACGCCGATGTCGCCTATCTCGTACTTCGTCTGGGCGTCGGGAACAACGTGGACGGTCACGGTCTGGCCGTCACGCACGATCTCGATCGGGACATCACGGCCGGCCTTCGTGCCGACCGCCATCGACAACTGCTCCCAGTTGCTCACCGTGCGCCCGGCCACGCGGACGATCCGGTCGCCCGGCTTGATGCCGCCCCGCTCGGCGGGAGACGAGGCGATCACGTCGCCGACGATCGGCACCCGCTCGAGGAACGCCGGGATCTGCGCCCCCTGCAGCAGCACGACCCACATGAGCACCACTGCCAGCAGGATGTTCATCACCGGGCCCATGATGAGCACCTGGAAGCGCTGCCACTTCGTCTTCGACAGGAACTCGTCGTCGTTGCCCGTGCGGGGATCGTCCGGCGTCTCGCCGGCCATCTTGACGTAGCCGCCAAGCGGGACGGCGCTGATGCAGTAGTCGGTGTCGCCGCGGCGGAAGCCGAAGAGCTTCGGCCCGAAGCCGAGGGAGAACGTCAGCACGCGGACGCCGATCCGCCGGGCCATCAGGAAGTGGCCCAGTTCGTGGACGAAGATCAGCACGCCGAGCACGAAGATGAACGAAAGTAATGTGACCAAGGAAAACCCTCAGACTTCCAATTCTAAATCGCGAGCCAGTTCCAGAGAACAGCCGCGCGCCCACAGGTCCACCCGCCGAACGTCGGCCAGCGTCGCGACAGCCTGGCGGCGGTGCGCGGCCATCGCGCGCTCGATGAGTACCGGGATGGCAGTGAAGTTGAGTCGCCCCGCCAGGAACCTGTCCACGGCGATCTCGTTGGCCGCGTTCAGCACGACCGGCAGGCCGTCGCCTGCCCGCAGAGCCTCGTAGGCGAGGCCGAGGCACGGAAAGCTGTCATGGTCCGGCAGGTGAAAGTCGAGCCGGCCGCACCGTGCCAGGTCGAGCGGAGGGAGCGGTGATGGCCAGCGCTCGGGGTAGGAAAAGGCGTACTGAATCGGCAGCCTCATGTCCGTCACGCCGAGCTGAGCCAGGATCGATCCGTCCACCAACTCTACCATCGAGTGCACGACCGACTGTGGATGGACGACGACGTCGATGTTGTCGGCCGCGACACCGAAGAGCCAGTGGGCCTCGATGACCTCGAGGCCCTTGTTCATCAGCGTGGCCGAATCGATCGTGATCTTCCGTCCCATCTGCCACGTCGGGTGACGAAGGGCGTCGTCGGGACCGACGGCGTGCAGTTCGGCGGGAGACTGGCCGCGGAATGGCCCTCCCGACGCGGTCAGGATCAGGCGCTTCACCTCGTGAGGCGGTCGCCCGGTCAGGCACTGGTGAATGGCGTTGTGCTCGCTGTCGACCGGCAGGATGGCCACCCCGCGACGCCGCGCGGCGTGGGTCATCAGGCCCCCGGCCATCACCAGGACTTCCTTGTTGGCCAGAGCGATCGTCTTGCCCGCCTCGATCGCCGCGAGCACAGCTTCGAGCGCAGCGGTGCCGGATGAGGCGCACAGGACGAGCTCCGCATCGGGATCGGTCGCCAGCGCGACCAGTCCCTCGGATCCGTGGCCGAGCACCTCTGGCCGCCACGTTCCGAAGCCGCGCACCACCGCATCGAGCGCCGGGGCGCTCCCGAGCGCAATCGCCCGCGGACGGAACTCCTCGACCTGTTCGCCGAAGAGCGACACGTTGCCACCCGCGGCAAGGCCAACGACCTCGAGCCGTTCGCGGTGCGCCTGCACCACGGAGAGCGCGCTTCGCCCGATCGACCCGGTGGAACCGAGGATGACGATGCGTCTCACAGCGAGTACTTCAGGAACACGTGGAATGCCGGCACGGTGAACAGCAGGGCGTCGATGCGATCGAGCACGCCGCCGTGCCCTGGAATGAGCGTCGAGCTGTCCTTGATGCCGGCGCTTCTCTTGAGCAGCGATTCGAAGAGATCGCCGGCGATGCCGAGGCCGACAATGGCCACGCCGAAGAGCAGCAGGCGCTCGGTCGAGATCTGCGGCAACCACCAGCGACCGAGCCACGCCAGGACGACCGGCGCCAGGACGAACCCGCCCACCGCGCCCTCCAGGGTCTTCTTCGGGCTGATCACCGGCGACAGCTTGTGACGGCCGAACAGCCGGCCCGCGAAGTACTGGCCCGAGTCGCTGACGATGACGGTGAGGAGGAGCAGGAGCACGGCCTTGCGTCCCGCGCTCGCGTGCAGGGCGACGAAGCAGCCCAGGGGGAGTCCCAGGTACAGCATCGGAAACGCGGCCGCGGCCACGTCGTTGAGCACGCCCTTGCCCGGAACGCGCGCGCCGACGGCCACCGAACCGATCGCCACCAGCGCGGCAGCCAGCGGCAGGTCGAGCGGCAGGTCGAGCGCGACCGCGGCACAGACCGCAGCCGCGGCAGCCCCCGACACGACGCTCGACAACCGGGCGCCCAGCGCGGCCGCGAGACGGGCGTACTCGATGAACGCCAGCACCAGGACGGCCTCCGCCACGAGGAGGAGCGGCACCGGTCCGAGGAACCAGATGCAGCTGAAGAAGATCGGAATGAGAACCAGAGCGGAGCAGATACGGAGCAGCATGCGGGCTATTTCGCCCCTATCGTCTGGCGGCCCGGCTGGATGCCGCCATAGCGGCGATCGCGCTTCTGATACGCGACGATCGCCTCGAGCAGGTGACGGCACCGGAAATCCGGCCAGAACGTGTCGGTGACCCAGATCTCCGAGTAGGCAATCTGCCAGAGCAGGAAGTTGCTGACGCGCATTTCGCCGCTCGTCCGGATGAGCAGGTCGGGATCGGGCTGGCCGGCGGTGTAGAGGAACTGGCCGAATCGCGCCTCGTCGAGTTCGGCAGCCTGCACACCGCTCTCGATCACGCGACGCACCGCGTCCACGATCTCGGCGCGCCCGCCGTAGTTCAGCGCGATGTTGAATTGCATCCCGGCGTTGCCGGCCGTCCGTTTCGCCGCGTCCGACAGTTCCTGCCGGACGTCGGCATCGAGCGCCTCGGGCCGTCCAATGACCATGAAACGGATGTTGTTCTGCAGGAGGGTGTTCAGCTCCAGGCGCACGTAGTGCTTGAGGAGCGTCATCAGCGTGGACACCTCCGACCGCGGCCGTTTCCAGTTCTCGACCGAGAACGCATAGAGGGTCAGCACCGGTACGCCGAGGCGCGCCGACGTCTCGACGACATCACGCACGGCATCGATGCCCGCCCGGTGCCCCTCGACCCTCGGCTGGTGGCGCTTGGCAGCCCATCGCCCGTTGCCGTCCATGATGATGGCGATGTGGGCAGGCATGCGGGCGAAATCAACCTGCCGCACGAGCGCCTCTTCGGGCGAGCCGGGCGAAACCCACGCCAGAACCTGTTCGAGGGACATACCAGCCTGCTGGGCCAACACCTGATCTTACAGGCTGCCCCCGGGCGGGGCAAGCGAGGTGCCCTTGCCGGCGGAACTTGGCAGCCGAGAGATGAAGAGCGGGAGACAGAGCTTCGCGACTCCCACCGGAGAGAGAAGCGGAGAATGCAGAGCGCAGAGCGGAGAATACACGGCGAAACCGGGAAATCCGCGGCGGTCGAGAAACTTGCGCGGTGGCTCTCAGTAGTCGACGCGGACCAGGAACAGGCCGGCGGCCGGCGCGGTCGGGCCGGCGAGCGTACGGTCTCTCGAGCGGAGAACCTCGCCCAGCCAGGCGGGCTCGCGGTGGCCGTGGCCGATCTCGACCAGGCTGCCAACGGCGTTGCGCACCATGTGGCGCAGGAACCCGTTTCCCGTCATTTCGAACACCACGACACGTGCCGCGCCCATCGACTCCCCGCCGGCCAGGGCCTCACCGAACACCCGCCCCACGTTGGTCTGGCTCACCGAAACGCCGGCCAGCTCGCGCGTGGTGTTCTTGACGGCACTGCCCGCACCCTGAAGGGCGGCAAAGTCGTGAGCACCTTCGAGCAGGCGGGCAGCTTCGGCCATGCGGGACACGTCGAGCACCGAGGGGACGTGCCAGACGTAACGCCCGACGAAGGGCGGCACGATCCCGGCGTTGAGGACGAGATACCGGTAGGTCTTGCGCAGTGCCGAGTACCGCGCATGGAAGGTCTCGGGCATCGATTCGACGTCCAGGACCCGGACTTCGCCGGGCAGCCTGGCGTTGAGGGCGCGACGCAGCGTCTCGGCCGGAATCGGATGCTCCAGCCGGCAGCTGGCCACCTGCCCGAGCGCGTGCACGCCGGCATCGGTTCGTCCCGCACCAACCACGGTGACCGGTGCGCCCTCGATGGCGGCCAGGCCCGCCTCGAGGAGGAACTGGACGGACAGACCCTCTGCCTGTCGTTGCCATCCCACGAGCGAGGTTCCGTCGTAGGCGAGCACGAGCTTCAGGGTACGGGTCATGCGGCTCCGGCCTTCGTCGCGACCCTACGCTTGGTGCGGCACCGACATCTGGCGCGATCCCGGCTTCGAGATGGGCACACCCTGCGCGCACAATGGGCACGCGCTCGGATCGTATGTTGGAAGGGACAGCTCCAGGAGCGAGAACAGCGGCACATCCAGCCTGGCGGTCCGCCCGCTGCGGTCCACGATCGAGGTGGCTGCCATCACCTGGGCGCCCGCTGCCGTGGCCACCTGAATCGTCTCGCGGGTGGAGCCACCGGTGGTCACCACGTCTTCGACGACGACGACGCGTTCGGCCTCCGTGAAGCTGAATCCGCGACGGAGCCGAAGTGCCCCGTCCTCGCGTTCCGCGAATATGGCACGCGCCCCGAGCGCTCGCGCCACCTCGTGGGCGATGATCAACCCGCCGAGCGCCGGCGACAGGACGGTCGCGGGGCGCAACTCCCGGACGTGATCGGCCAGTGCGGCACCGAGCGTCGCCGCATGCTGTGGATGCTGCAACACGAGCGCGCACTGAAGATAGCCCGGGCTGTGAAGCCCCGACGACAGGCGGAAATGGCCTTCGAGCAGCGCGGAGCAGCGACGGAACAGGTCGAGCAGATCGTCACGGTTCATGAATGCACTCCAGCGGCAGACAGGCCTCGCGCAGGGGCGATTTCCCTTCCGGGGCGTTCGGTCTCTGCCGGGATCGCTAATCGTTCGACGAGAGATGAGGCTTTGTCAAGCCCGGACGCGCCGCCGTCGCTCCTTCAGCGCTTCGATCGCAGATTCGCGTCGAACAGCTTCAGGATCCGCTTGTACTCGTCGACCCAGCTCGTTTCCTCCTCGAAGCCATGGTTCTCGACCGGGAACAGCGCCAGCTCCCAGTTGTTCTTGCGAAGCTCGATCAACCGCTGCGCGAGGCGGACGGAATCCTGGAAGTGCACGTTCGTGTCGACAACGCCGTGACAGATCAACAGGGCGCCCTTCAGCCCCTCGGCGTAGTAGATGGGCGAGCTCTTGCGATACGACTCCGGGTCGTCCTGCGGCTGGTTGAGAATGCTCGCGGTGTAGCCGTGGTTGTAGTGCGCCCAGTCAGTGACCGGACGCAGGGCCGCACCGGCCGCGAAGGTCCCCGGCGCCGTGAACATCGCCATCAGGGTGATGAACCCGCCGTAGCTGCCCCCGTAGACGCCGATCCGTGTCGGATCCACCTTCTGCGCCGCCGCCATGTATCTCGCGGCATCGACGATGTCGTCGAGGTCCTTGCCGCCCATGTGCCTGTAGATCGCCGTCCGCCAGTCGCGTCCGTACCCCGCGCTCGCCCGGTAGTCGACATCCATCACCACGTACCCAAGGCTCGCCAGCAGGTTGTGGAACATGTACTCGCGGTAGTAACTCGACCACCACTTGTGCGCGTTCTGCGTGTAGCCGGCCCCGTGCACGAACACGACGCCGGGTCTGAGCCGGTCCCGCTTCGCGCCCACCATCTCCGGGGTGAACAGCCGCGCGTAGACCTCGACGCCGTCGCGCGCCTTGAACGTGATCACCTGCGGATCGATCCACGCGAACGACCGCCACTCCTCGGTCGGTGTCGTCGTGACCTTCTTCGCCTCGGCGCCCTTGCGGTTGGCGGCGAGGTAGACCTCCGGCGGTTTCGTGCTGGAGGAGTAGACCAACCCGATCATCTGATCGTCGGGCGAGACCTCGCCGGCGCTCGACCCCACCAGGGCGGTGATCTCGGTCCACGCCCCGCCATCGACCGGCATCGTGCACATGTGGCGCTCGCCCGGGTGCCGTTCGCTCGACGCGAAGTAGAACGTCTTCCGGTCGCGCGACAAGCTCACGTCCGAGACCTCGAACCGCCCCTTCGTCAGTTGCGTCGCGGCAGCGGCCGGCCGCGTGGCATCGACGACGTACAGGTGCATCCAGCCGTCCTTCTCGGCGGTGAAGTAGATGCGCGTGTCGTCGGCCAGGAATCCGGCGTTCGCTCCGCCGAAGAACCCTCCTCCGTCGAGCACCCAGGCGTCGTCGTGCGTGGCGTCCACGACGCGTGACTTGCCGGTGTCGGGGTCCACGGCGACGATCCACCGGTCCTTGAAGTCGACGGAGCGGACCCACGCCAGCGCCAGCTTGCCGTCCGTCGAGAGCAGCGGCGTGCTCCAGTTCACGTCCCGATCGGTGTCCTTCTTCTCGCCTCCCTGCGCAGACGGCTGGACCGACGTCTTCTTGCCCGCGAACGACGACTCGGCCCACACGCTCTTGCCGGTCTTCAGGTTGAGCACGGCCAGGCGGCGGCGCGTCTGCGCGTCACCCACGGCCGTCCGGCCCGGAATCATCTCGGAGTAGGCGGACTCGGTCACGTACGTGGGCGTGTCGGCGTTCTTCGCGCCGGTTGGGCGCTCAAAGACCGTGAGGAACACGTGCTCGCCGTCCGGCGACAGCAACAGGTCGTTGACCGTCTGCCCTTCCTGGGTCTCGAAGATCGGGAGCGCGTCCTTCTTCCGGCGCTCCTCGTCCTTCTTCTTCTTCTCGACGTCCTGCCTGGTGTGTTCGATCAGCTTCAGTTCCTCGGCCTTGAGGTACTTCTGACTGTCGGTGTCGCGCGTCTCGCGCTTCTTCGGCTGCGCGTCGGTCACCTGCTCGATGGCACCCGTCTCGAGGGGCACCAGGAAGAGGTTGCCGTCGCGGACGAAGGTCACAGCGGTCTCACTGCGAGCCCAGCGGGGATTCGATTCGGCCGCGGACGTTCGTGTGATCAGGCGGCGCTTCCGGGCGACGGTGTCGAGCAGCACGATGTCGCCCTCGCTGGCGAACACGACGCGACGATGGGCCTTGTCCCACTGACCGCCGACCGCTGGTGGGGCGCTCTTGCGTTCTTCGTCCGTCAGCCTTCTCGGCTCGCCGCCGTCCCGTCCGACGACATAGGTGGCCGCCTCCTCGTCGCCTGGCCGGCGCCACTCGAAGAACAGGTCTTTCGAATCACCAGACCATCGCAGCCCGCTCGGCGGGTACCCCACCAGTTTCGGACCGCGCATGATGCTGTCCACAGTCAGAGCAAACGGCTTGTGGGGCGTGGCGGGGTCGGGACCGATGGCCAACAGTGGCGCCGAGATCAGGAGCAGGACGGACAGGGTCAGCGTCTTTCGGGTCATGAGAAACCTCGGATAGGAAGCGTCGGGCGGTCGGCCTCCGACTGAAGCGAGCCGCTAGTATACAATTCTGTCGCGTCCGAGAACCCGGAACGCCTGCTGATCGTCTATTACTATTGGCTTGGCCCCGCTTTGGGCGCCGTGCGTCCCGAGGCGCCATGGTGCTCACCGGCGGACGGGACGCCAGGAACTGCGGATGGGAGTCACTTTCATGTCAGAAACGCTTCGTCGCCTCAGCGCGTGTGCCCTCATGCTTGCCGCCTTCTTGGCCCCGGCGTCCGTTTTCGGGCAGACCGGACAGGCACCTGCCACGGGGCAGGCTGCCACGCCGGCCGCCGCCGCGGCGCGCCGGCTCTCTGTGAACGACGCCGTGAAACTCGCGCTCGAACAGAATCTCAGTCTGCAGGTGCAACGGATCGATCCCCAGTTGCAGGATTTGAGCATCGCCCAGGTTCGGACGGCGTGGACGCCGAATCTCAGTACGACGATCACCAATCAGAGCTCGACGAGTCAGCCCAGCAGCTTCCTGTCGGGCGTGGTGGATTCTGCGGTCAGTGATCGATTCCAGGCCAACGTCGCAGCCAATCAACTCCTCCCCTGGGGCGCGAACTACAACGTGGCGTGGAACAGCAACCGCTTCAAGTCCAACAGCGCGTTCGACAGCCCGAACCCGTCGCTCGCCGCGAGCCTGAGCGGGTCCTACACGCAACCGCTGCTGCGGAACTTCAAGATCGACAGCACGCGCCAGCAGTTGCTCATCAGCAAGAAGAACCGCGAGATGAGCGACGTGCAACTGCGCCAGACCGTGCTGGCGACCGTGCGCAGCGTGAAGAACGCCTACTGGGATCTCGCGTACGCCGTGGCGAACGCGAAGGTCCAGCAGCAGTCGCTCGACATCGCCCGCGAGTCGCTGCGGAACAACAAGTCGCGCGTCCAGATCGGCACGATGGCGCCGATCGACATCATCGAGGCCGAGGCCGAGGTGGCCCGCAACGAGGAATCGGCCATCGTCGCGGAAGCGGCCATCACCCGGGCCGAGGATGGTCTCCGCCAGCTCGTCTTCGATCCGAAGACCCCAGAGTTCTGGTCGATGACCTTCGATCTGACCGACCAGCCGACGTTCCAGGCACAGACCGTGGACGTCGACCTGGCCGTCAAGAACGCGCTCGCCCAGCGCACCGACATCATCAACATGCGGAAGAACCTCGAGGCCACCGACATCAACATCCGCTACTACAGGAATCAGACGCTACCAGACCTCAACGTCCAGGGCGGCTATGGCCTGACCGGCCAGGGCGGCAAGGAAATCAAGTTCAGCAACGACTTCCCGCCGGTGCCGCTCAGCGTCATCGAAAACGGCTACGGCTCGACGTTGTCGAAGATGTTCAGCAACGACTTCCACAACTGGTCGTTCTCGGTCACCGTCGGCTATCCAATCGGCCGCAGCGCCGCCGAAGCCGGCCTGGCGCGCGCCCGCGTTGCCCGCTCCCAGACAGAGCTGCAGATGCGAAGCCTCGAGCTCCAGGTGACCACTCAGGTGCGTGAGGTGGCCCGGACGGTGAACACCGACCGCAAGCGCGTCGACGCCACGCGGGCGTCGCGCCAGTTGGCCGAGAGAAAGCTGGAAGCCGAGCAGAAGAAGTTCCAGGCCGGGATGTCGACCAACTTCCAGGTGATTCAGGCCCAGCGCGACCTGGCCTCGGCCCGCAACGCCGAACTGCAGGCGGTCCTGGAC